>CAUZBA010000059.1:0-11875 GCA_963577635.1 Phycisphaerae bacterium | reverse complement strand
GCCAGATGTGGTCGAGGCTCAGACCGGACTTGACCAGCTTCAGCAGCGCGAACGTGTCGAAGTCTCCGACCCGTGATGAATGAAACACTCCCGTCTGACAGGTCATGCCGAAACTGTTGGCCTGACTGAGGCCGTCCTCGATGGCGCTGATCGAACAGGAACCACCGAGGTGACAGCTGATGACCCTGCGCGCCTCGGGGGCCAACTCGGCCATGCGGGTCGCGATGTATCGATGCGACGCCCCGTGGAAACCGTAGCGGCGGATGCCCATCTTCTCGATCCATTCGTGCGGGACACCGTAGACCTGTCGCGCAGGGGGAATCGTCTGGTGAAACGCGGTCTCGAACGCCGCCACCTGAGGGACGTCGGGTAACATGCGCCCGAAGGCTTTCATTGCCGCGACGTAGGGCGGATTGTGCTGCGGGGCAACGTCTGCGAACTGCTCCATCGTCTGGATCACACGGTCGTCGACCCGCACGGCACCCGAGGTGTCGCCGCCATGCACCGCTTTGAAACCGATCGCCTCCACATCGTGGACCGTCTTGATCGCCCCCAGATCGATGAGTTGATTCAAGGTCAATTCAATCGCCGCCGCGTGGTCCGCAAGGTCGGCCGTGCCCCGGGCCTGCCGCGAACCGACGGTGACCTGCCATCCACTGCCGGACAGCCCCACGCGGTCCACCGCTGCCTGGGCAATGACGCTCTGGTCCTCGGCGTCCATCGCGAAGAGCTTGCACTTGAAGCTGGTCGATCCGAGGTTTGCCACGAGAATGAGCATGGGGAAGAGTCGCAAGTATCAAGCAGTGAGAGTCGCAAGTCGGGATTCGCGCGCACGGGGCCGGCAGGAATTGCGCTCGCGGTTGGGCCGGACAGCGCCGTGGCCGCAGCCGACGATCGACACTCGACGGTTCTAGAAACTGTCGACCAGAGAGTCGTGCGGGCGCGGGATCACGTGGGCCGCGACCAGCTCGCCGACGCGCCCGGCCGCTTCGGCGCCGGCGTCCACGGCGGCCTTGACCGATCCGACGTCACCGCTGACCAGCACCGTGACGTAGGCGCCACCAATGGCCACCGATTTGACCAGCTCAACGTCCGCGGCCTTGAGCATCGCGTCGGTAGCCTCGACGATGCCGGTATGACCGCGTGTTTCAATCATGCCCAGTGCGCTCATGGTGTGGCTCCTTATTTCCTGGCTGGCGTGCTCTTCGGCTTGGGCAGCACATCGGTCAGTTCGTCGTGCGGGCGTGGAATGATGTGCACGCCCACGACATCGCCGATCTTGCCCGCCGCGGCTGCCCCTGCGTCGACCGCAGCCTTGACGGCCGCGACATCGCCGCTCACGAAACTCGTCACCATGCCCGATCCGACCTTGTCCCAACCCATCATTTCGACGTTCGCGGATTTGAGCATGGCGTCGCTGGCCTCGATCAGGGCGACGAGCCCCTTGGTTTCGACCATCCCCAGTGCTTGGTGAGGCATTGGTTATCTCCTATTCACTGCGCGTTAGGGTTCGAGTAGAAAAAAGTATCAGTGTCGACCTTGTCAGTGCAAGAGAGCGAGAGAGCAGAAACACAGATAATCAGAAACGCATAAAACCGGAGTCCGACCACTTTCTGCTCTCTAGTTCTTATCATTTTCACCTTTTCGATTTTCTGGTCTTTCCATCGCCCTCACTCCAATTACTCCATCACTCCAATTCGCCTCGGTCTCATTTCATCAACCTCATCCCCGTCGCCGAAGTAAGGTTGCACGCGTTGCCCTCGTCGGTGTCGATGTGCACCTCCAGGCGGACTCGCGGGTGAAAACGGACCGTGAGACGTTCGAACGTCACGCCGCAGGGACCGTCGATTCGCAGGTTCATCCTGTCGCCGTCCTGCACGCCGTAGTACGCCATGTCGTCCTGACACATGTGGACGTGCCGTTCGGCACGGATCACCCCCTGCCTCAAGTTGATGGCTCCATGGGGACCCACCAGGACACACCCGGGCGTTCCCTCGTGGTTGCCGCTGATGCGAAGGGGCAGGTCGATGCCCAGAAAGATGCCGTCGGTGTAGGACAGTTCCACCTGCGTGTATTCGCGCCGCGGTCCGAGGATCCGCACGTTGGGGATCATGCGGTGGCGTGGACCGACAATGTTGACCGTCTGCTCGCTGGCAAACTCCCCGTCCTGATAAAGATCACGCAGCTTGGTCAGCGCCGACCCGGGCCCGAACAGGGCCTCGAGATCCGACTGGTTCACGTGCAGGTGACGCGCCGAGACGTTGACCATCAGGGCATTGGGCCCACCATTGGGCTGCGGCGGAGCCGCCGGTTCGCGACCTATGTGACCGGTCAGACGATCCCGCAGCACCTCACGAACCAGTTGCTCGATCCGCCCGCGATCCAGGTTTGGCGTCGTCGTGACCATGGCCGATTCGGTCGAATTTCACCGTCATTCGATGGGTCATCAGGCCCTTTGTGACGGAATTATGTTAGAAATGTTACACAATATCTCACAAGTTGTCAATATCTTTCATGGAATTCCAGCAAGATTCATGTAAGTTGCAATTATTCCAGAGGATAGGGAATGGACGCAGGATGGAGAGACACCCCCCGGTCGAACGCCTGACTTGAGTCCGTATCAACCGGGGTGGCCATGCGGCGGCAGGTTGAGACTCACCGGACGCTGTAGAGCCGACGCATGGCGATGACGCAGTCAAGCCGCCACTGCCGCCCTGAGCGAATGGAGTAAGGATGCGAAGTCGGGTACGCGGACACGTACGGAAAGGATCCGCTCAGAAACGAGCCAGCGCCTCGTCGGTGGATTTGTAAATCTTGAGCATCTTGTCCAGGCGTGTGAGCTTGAACACCTCGACAATGCGGTCCGAGATCGACGCGAGACGAAGTTCGCCTTTCAGATTCTTTACCTTCTTGTGAGTCGCGATCAGGACACCCAGAACCGCCGAAGAGACGCTCTGCACATTCGAAAAGCTGATGACGAGTTTCGGGTGGCCGGCACGGTCCACGAGGCGGCCAAGCTCATCACCCATGCTCTCGATGTTGGCCTGGTCGATCATCGCATCCTTGGTGAACTCGACCACGTCGATGTCGCGGACCCTCTGCACCATGAACCAACTGCTTCCTTCGTCCGCCATCGATGCACGCATGAGCATCCCCTTGCGAAAAATAAGACTCCGGAACCTCTGACCATGATGATAACATCCGCTGATTCGGCCGACAAACCACCATTCACATTCGATCGGTCGCACGGCCGTGCGGCGAGCGGATGACGACCGGCACCGGCGGCATGGTTTCCCATTCCTGTCGCCACCGATCCAGCCGATCCCCCCTGAGGACCAGATAATAAAGGCGCCCTTCGGCGGCCTGCCGACCAGCACGCCACTCGGCTTCGGAACCGATTCCCATGTAAAGATCCGCCCTGCCCGCGGCGCGAATGGCCCCGCCGGTATCCTGGTCGACCATGAGTTGAGAAAACTGCGCGAAGCCGGTGCCGGACACGTCCGCGCCGCCCGCCGGAACCATCGTGTCAACGAGCACGGCGCAGCCACGCGGAAAGAGGCGCTTATCGGTGGCCACCGTACGCCATGGTGTCACCTTGAAACCGAGTGATCCGGAAGGCCACGTATCGCCGGAATACTCCTGGAAGAACACATACCGTTCGTTGTGCCGCGTGTACTCGTCCAGGTGGCCGGGGTGCGATGCGAAGTAGCTGCGCAGCGTCGAGAGGCTCATCGAGTCCTCACTGATCCTGCCGTCACTTATCAACATCTGTCCGATGCTCGTGTAATCGCGGCCGTTGCTACCCGCGTAACCGACGTGTATCGTCGAACCGTCGGTCATCGTGAGCCTTGCCGAACCATTCACGTGAACGATGTACGCGTCGAACTTGTTGCGAAGGAAAACCAGTTCCTGCCCGACGAGCCCCAGTGGTTCGGGGTCCGCCTCAATCTGGGCCCGGGCCGGATAGCGGATATGGCTGGCCCCGACGCGCCGCCCAAGGATCTTGCCTGTGGCGGGGTCGCTCGAAAGGTCCGCCGGTCGCGCGTAAAGCGGAAACCGGTATTCGTCCTGGCGCGTCCTCGATGCCCGCATCACAGGCGAGTAGTAACCCGTGAACAAGACCGTGCCCCGGTTGTCCCATCCGACACTTGTGTAGAGATCGAAGTTCTGCCGCAACGCCGACTCGAACGCATCGGGCGAACTGCTGTCCTCAACGATCCGGCGGAGGGCAAGAACACTCAGGCGGGCCTCTTCGTGAGTGATCCCTTCAATCGGAAAGAACCGATGCGTGGAGGGGTTGGCGAACCAGCCAAAACTTCGTTCGAGCGAATCGACCAGATCGCGATCCACGGCAGAGAACGCCGCGGCGAAGGAGGGCCAGTCAATCGGATCGACCTGGCGCAGGGCCCGAACGCCCGGCGGCAGCTGCCGCCCGTAATCCGGTTTTGGGTGTGATTTGCAGCCGGCGAGGATTGCCAGAGTCAGTGCAAGCACACCGCCCGCCGGCAGACGCGTTAAGTGAATCCATTTCATGATCGGCCTTCCATGTTTGGGGGATGCACGAGCATCGTGTCGGCACCTCGGGCGGCATGTCGCCTCGGGTCGATCAATAGCGTGCGTGAGTCGCGTCGGCGCATTCCACGGTGTGACAACATTACTCGCAACGGTACAATAGCTGACTCGGATGATTCATCATGTTTTTCCAGTCGGCCTTTGACGATACGCTCTATTTCGTCAGCGTTGTCGTCACCGCCGTGACCAGCATCGTCCTGCACGAACTGGCTCATGGGTGGGTCGCCACCTTCGAGGGCGACGATACGCCGACCTCACGCGGCCACCTGACGCCTAACCCGATTGTACATATGGGCCCGCTTTCCATCATCATGCTACTGACCTGCGGCATGGCCTTCGGTTCGATGCCGGTCAACCCGATGAAGTTCCGGCACCGTTACGGTGACGTGCTGGTTTCGGCGGCCGGACCGGCAATGAACCTCACATTGGCTCTTGTAGCCCTGACTGTGCTGGCTTTGTGGATTCGGGCCGCTGGCTTCTGGGAAGACCAGACCGACTTTGCGGGCAATGCCCAGTTGTTCGTCTGGACTTTCGGCGTGGTCAACGTGGCTCTGGTGGGCCTGAACCTGCTGCCCATTCCCCCGCTCGACGGCTCTCGCATCCTGGCAAGTTATCACGCCGGCTATCGCCAGTGGCTGGATCGCATCGACAATCCGGAGGTGTTCTTCGTCGCGCTGCTGGTGATCCTGGTCGTGGCGAGCTACGCCGACCTGGGCCTCTACGACGGCGCCACGAACGTTAGTCTCTGGTACGTCAACCTTGTGGGAAATCAGACGCTGCAGATCAGGTAAAAATGAAACGCGCCGACATTGGTTCCACGATTATCGCCGGATCACTGGTCTTCCTTGCGGGGTTCACCCTGTACGCGGCCGGGGGGCCGCTCAAGACCCCTGACGCCTGGTTCCACCTCAAGATGGGAGAGGTCTACGTCGCCGAGGGGCTGTGGCCGGATGCGGATCCTCTGCTCCATACCGCGCATGCGGATGCTCCGATTCAGCACGAATGGTTGTTCGGCGTCGTGCCGCACCAGTTGCATTAGATCGCGGGTTTTCACGGACTGCACGTCATCCACGCGCTGGCCGTCGCAGGCATCGTGCTGCTCGCGTGGTCGATCTTCTACCGTGAAAGCGAATCGGAAATCGTCACATGCTGGGCCACGTGCCTGTTCATTGTCCTCAGCTGGTGGCGGCTCTGGCAACTGCGGCCCGATCTGGCAAGCATTCCCGCGACGCTGCTGCTCTATCGCGTCCTCCTGGAACGCGATCGCGCCGTAACATGGTTTCGCGTCGGCATCGCTGCGGTGCTCCTGCTCGCCTGGGCGAACTTCCATTCGCTGTTCGCGGTCGGGCTGGGGCTCCTGGTCGCGGCGCTGCTGGGTCGGGTACTTGGCGACCTGCTCGGACGCGCAACGCGTCCCCCCCAACCGCCGGTGGAATCCGCGCCCGAAGTCGGCCGGCGCGCCACATCGCGCCTCGCAGCCGCGTTGGGCATCGGCGTGCTCGTGACACTCGTCAATCCGCGAGGCTTCCGCCAGTACCTGACGTTCGACACGTCGTCCCGGCAAAGCGCCATCTGGTCGGTCACCGACGAATGGAAGCACTATGACCCCCTGGCGTGGAGGCCCGATGACCACGCTGTCAGTCTCACCGCGTGGCTGACGATGCAGATACTGCTCGTCGCATTTCTGGTTGTTGCGGGGATCGGCCTCGTCCGTCTCGCTCAGAGACGATCGACGGCACAACAGCATCCGGTCGCGCTGGGGCAATTCGGTCTCGCCCTGGTTTCGGTCGTCGCCATCCTGGTGTCGGTGCGGTTCCTGTGGATGTCAGTGTTCATCCTTCTCTACCTAGTGCGTGCGTGGCGCGTGCATTACGCCTCAACAGTCACCACCCCCTGTCGCTGGGGCTTCGCGGGCACCGCGAAGCTGCTTGCCCTCACTTTCCCGGTATCCGGCAGCTTCCAGGTCGTCGCCGAGAGGATTCCCACGGATTTTCCGAATACCTCGAAACCCCCTACGCCACCAGGGGGCTGCACGAGCAAGCCGTGGGCTTCCTCGTCGAGACCCGCGCCCGGGGCAATCTTTACAACGAGTACGCCCTTGGAGATTTTTTCGGGTACCGGCTGTCGCCTGCGATCCGTACCTTCGTTGACGGCAGGACCGAGCATTATCCGTCCGAGGTGCTCCACGATTATTTTCTAATATGGCGACCATCGTCGACTGGAGCCGGCGAGTCGATGTTTCAAACACTTGATCGCCGGGGTGTGGATCTGTTCTTCGGCGTGGGGCTGCCGGTCGTGGGCCAGAGATACTGCACCACCACGCACCTCGAACGCACATCGGGCTGGATTCTTGTCTATCGAACTCTTGACAACGCGATTTACATACGGGCCGACGACCGTGACCGTGAAAACCTGACCAGGGTCGCCTCGTACTATGCCAACCTCGGTATTCCTTTCGACCCGGAGGCGGGCATCGATCCCTTCCGCGTGATCCAGGCCCGGCCGGACTGGGCGGCTGCCCACGGCATGATTCCGCCGGACCACGACCAGACTGTGGCCGCGAGCCAGAGCACCGATCGCAACGTCCAACTGCGCGATCTGGACCAGTTGGGCTCGACCTACGCGCTGCTCGGCGCCTATCCGGAGTTGATCGAGGTCGAAACCGAAGCCCAGGGCCTCGGCCAGCGTGGGAAGCTGTCGCAACGCCGCCTGATCTACGGCCTGATACGCCTGGACCGTGTCGAAGAGGCCGTCGATGCCGCCAAGGTTCTGCTGAACCTCGATCCGCAAGACGCTCATCCCAAGGCCTTCGTCAGCGCCGCGAACCGTCGGGCGTCAACGGCGACCGATTCGATTCAGGACCAGGTCACACCGGATCGAGCCGAACCGTCATTCATCGAAACGCCGCCGCTGTTCACGCGAGAGGAATTCATCCGCTGTTGCGCCGACTATCCGTAACCTGTCAATCGCGAAATGACTGGCGTCGCACAAGGCGAGTAGACGGTAGGATTTTGACAGGATCGACAGGATGGGAACGGATGATCGACAGGATTCTTGGATTGTGTTCTTTAGATCGACGCCGGTTGGTCCGCAACCCCACACTCGATCGAATCCTGTAGATCTCCCTTCCCATCCTGTCGATCCTGTCAACTCCGAAGCGATCAACTGAAGTCGCGTCAGGCCAGCGCGGCCTGCGCCGCGGCTAGGCGGGCGATCGGCACGCGGAACGGTGAGCAGCTCACGTAGTCCAGGCCGATGCGGTGACAGAATTCGATGGACGCGGGGTCGCCGCCGTGCTCGCCGCAGATTCCGCACTTGAGGTTCTTGCGCGAGCCGCGACCCCGGGTCACCGACATTTCCACCAGCTGGCCCACTCCACTGACGTCGAGCGTCTGGAATGGATCGCGATCGAGCACTTCCAGATCGAGGTAATGCGGCAGGAAGGAATTGATGTCATCGCGGCTGAAACCGAAAGTCATCTGCGTCAGGTCGTTGGTGCCGAAGCTGAAGAAGTCGGCGTGGCCGGCGACCTGGTCGGCCGTCAGAGCGGCGCGAGGGATTTCGATCATGGTCCCGATCGGCAGTTCCAATCTTCCGGTGAACTTCTTCGCGGCCTTGACCTTATCGATCGTCTCCAGTGCCAGCCCCCGAAGCAGCTTCAGTTCCCTGGCCGTGCCGACGAGCGGGACCATGATCTCCGCCCTGGCATCAACGCGGCGGCCGCGGCAGGCGATCACGGCTTCGGTAATCGCGGTCACCTGCATCTGAAGAATCTCGGGATAGGTCACGCTGAGACGGCAGCCCCGGTGACCCAACATGGGATTCGCCTCGTGCAGCTGGGACACGCGCGCACGCACCGACGCGGGGCTGACGCCCAACCGGCGGGCCATCTCGCTCTGGCTGTCCGGGTCGTGCGGCAGGAATTCGTGCAGGGGCGGATCGAGCAGGCGCACGGTCACCGGCAGACCCTTCATGGCCGTGAAGATGCCGACGAAATCTTTCTTCTGAAATGGCAGCAATTGCGCGAGGGCCGCCCGGCGGTCTTCGACGCTCTCGGCCAGAATCATCCGCCGCATGGCGACGATGCGATCACCTTCAAAGAACATGTGCTCGGTGCGGCACAGGCCGATGCCCTCGGCGCCGAACTGCCTGGCCCGCTTCGCGTCGGCCGGCGTGTCGGCGTTGGTCCGCACCTTGAGCCGGCGGACGTCATCCGCCCAGCGCATCAACTTGTCGAAATCCGCCGACAGTGTGGCGGCCCGGGTCGGAACGGCGCCGGCCATGACCTGGCCGGTCGAACCGTCCAGCGACAGCACGTCGCGGTGGGTGAACGAGGTGCCGTTGACCTTGATCTTTCGCGCCTTGGCGTCGATGAAAACGTCGCCGGCCCCGGCCACGCAGCACCGACCCCAACCACGGGCCACGACCGCGGCGTGCGACGTCATGCCGCCGGTGCTGGTCAGGATTCCCGCGGCACTGTGCATGCCGTCGATGTCCTCAGGGCTGGTTTCCTTGCGCACCAGAAGAACGGTCTCGCCAGCCTGGCTGCGCGTGACCACCTCCTCGGCGGTGAACGCGAGCGTGCCCACCGCGGCCCCCGGCGAAGCGGGTAACCCCACGGTGAGCACGGACGATTTGCGCTTCGCTGCGGGGTCGAAGCTCGGCAGCAGCAACTGCGTCAGGTCGGACGCTGGCACGCGCTGGATGGCCGTCTTCCGGTTGATCAGCTTCTGTCGCTCCATATCGCAGGCGATCTTGACCGCCGCGGCGCCGGTGCGCTTGCCGCTGCGCGTCTGGAGCATGTAGAGCTTGCCGCGCTCGATCGTGAATTCGATGTCCTGCATATCGCGATAATGCTTTTCGAGCCTGCTCTTGATACTCAGAAGCTGACGGTACACGGTGCGGTTCCACTTCGGCATCCGGACCACGGGAACGGGCGTGCGGATGCCCGCGACCACGTCTTCGCCCTGGGCATTAACCAGGAACTCGCCGTAGAACTCATCCTTGCCGGTGGATGGGTTGCGTGTAAAGGCCACGCCCGTGCCGGAATCGTCGCCCATGTTGCCGAAGACCATGGCCTGGACGTTCACCGCGGTGCCCAGCAGGCCGGTGATATTCTCCACCTGGCGATAGCGCACGGCGCGGGGCGTCATCCAGCTTCGAAACACCGCTTCGATGGCCAGCTCGATCTGGCGCATCGGATCCTGCGGAAACGGTTCGCGCGTGTGGCGCCGGTAGACGCTCTTGTACGCGTCACACAATTCGATCATGCCGGATACCGGCACGTCCGTATCCTGCTTCGCCTTGATCTTGCGCTTGATCGAGCTGAACGCCGCTTCGAAATGGCTGTGGTCGACGTCCATGACGACGTCGCCGTACATGTTGATCAGTCGCCGGTAGGCATCGTACGCGAAGCGCTGGTTCCCGGTAGCGTTGGCCAGCGCGGTGACCGTATTGTCGTTAAGACCGAGGTTCAGGATCGTATTCATCATGCCCGGCATCGACACCGCGGCGCCCGAGCGCACCGACACCAGAAGCGGATTTCTGGCATCGCCGAACTTCTTGCCTGTCTCGGCCTCGACGAGCCCGACTGCGCGGCGAACCTGCCCCATCAGGGTGGATGGAAGCCGACCACCGCTGCGTATAAAGGTGTCGCAGACCTTCGTGGTGATCGTGAACCCCGGCGGAACGGGCAAGCCGATGCTCGTCATCTCGGCGAGGTTGGCGCCCTTGCCGCCAAGCAAAGGCTTCTGGTCGGCGCGACCATCCGTGCGATTGCGTCCAAATACGTAAATCATTCTGCCGGACTTCGGTTGCGGCGAACGGCGACGAATTGGGCGTGGCATCGGGTTGACCTTCCGTGGAATATTGACGAGTCCGGACCCACCTGCATGCTACAGCACGGCGCCGGATCCTCAAACGCTACGACCAGGGGGCAGGATTCACCGAAGAAAGGCGATGACCTGGCCGCCGAAGGCGGCCTTGAAGTCTTCGTGAGATAGGGTCACCTCAGCACCGATCTGCGGATCGAAGATCGTGACTTCATGGTTACGGGCGATGTTCAGGAACCCGCTTACGACGACCATGTGGTGGCGCGCCATGCTCAGTTGCAGTGGCGTCAGGACGGGCATGGGCAATGTTCGCAGTTCGTCGAAGGTCACTTCGAGTATGACGGCTTCCCAGCTCGTCCGCTCCAGCTTGTAGTTCAGGCCCTCCAGGGCTCGGACAATCGTGGAGCCGAAACCGGGGCGCGTCCGTGTGAGGTACATCATCTCGCGCTCGGAGGTGCGCATCACTGGAAGGCCGGGTGATCTATCGTCCGTCGGTCGTGCGATTCTGTTCAAAGCCGTGGCGCAGGCTGCCGCGACACAGCTGAAGTCCCTGCTCTGCGCCGCCACGTCGCCGTGGGGATCATCCTTCAGGTCGCCGTGGGGCGTCGCGTGGAGCATCCAGACGCCCCCGTTGAGAAAGTAGATGGCGCCCAGGCATACCGCCAGCGCCGCGACTCGACGCTGCCGCGGCATGCTGCTGCAGCGCCACAGGACGCCCATATTGAACATGAAGAATGGCACGGCGCCGGTGCCTTCGAAGTAGCCGTACAAATGGACCGGCATGACTTCCACGCCGACCGCCGGATGGTGCTGGAGCCACAACCAGACGCCCATCAGCGTCATCGCCAGGCCGTACGCCATCCACGCGCGATGCCGCGGGCCGCTGCCCAGCCAAAGGCCACCAATCAGTGCAGCCGCCGATGCGATAACCTGCCAGATAAACCACCAGGTTTCTGCTTCCATTTCGGCCATCCCCTGGAGTTAAGGTCGTCTCCCGCAAGCCCGCCTGGCGTCGGCCGGCTGCAAATCCCGCGGACTGCGTCGGCCCGCATCGACGATGCACTGGGACATCGCCTGCTTCGGCCTCCTCGACCGCAGGCTTTTCGCTCGGCCTTTGGCCGACGGCTGACCTACAGGACACGACCTCGTGTCACGATCGCGGGTGAAACGTCGATGCCCACCCACCTGATTCTACGTCGGTCAGGCGACCAGCCTGCTTTCTTCGATAGATAATGATTGAATCGGCCCGGGTGGGCCTGTGCCGTCTCCGTAACGGAGGACCCCGTCGACAGCACCAGAGGCAGTCTGGGCGAATTCGGCTCGGTGGTGTGGTGTCTCGATATTCGGCGAAGTCCGCCGCGGCGGATCCGCAAGGGCGGACACGCAACCCCGCTGCGGGTCGTCTATGCAGCACGACAAAGCCAGGCGCAGATGCAGCCAGCTCAGGACGCTACGGTTGGGGTGAGAGCGAT
>CAUZBA010000058.1:0-11877 GCA_963577635.1 Phycisphaerae bacterium | reverse complement strand
CGCGCACGCCTCCAGTACTAGACGATGATCTAGATCGCATTCCGGTTCGCCCTTGAAACGTGCAACAGCAGATGCGATACTTATGGTCATCCATGACCTCCTTGTGATGTTGGTTGTCCGCAACTCCCTCATCACAGGAAGTCTTGTAAAGCGCAAACGAATATAAGGCGCGCTGTGGCGCAGAGTTATAGGCTAAGTTCACGGCGTTCACTCCCGACCCCTTTTCCGACCCCGTTGTTACTCCTGCGGCATCATTGAGCTGAGCATCACCTGCACGTTCGTCGTCGGCATCTTGCAGGTAAAGTCCTCGCAAACGTACGCGGTCGCGGCGCCGCCGCGGCTGGTCTGCATCTCGGTGTAGGACGCGATCTTGGTGATGGCCTCCGCCTCGGGCCCGTCGGGTGGGCGAAGAATGACAACTTTGTTGGGTATGAACGGGTGACGCAGGGTGCTGAGCATTTGCGCCGTGTCGGCGCCCGCAGGGTCGCCGCAGATGACGATCTCCAGCGACGGGCCGACCGCAAAATCGAGGGCAGTCATGAGTTGTGTGTGGCCGGACGGGACTTGCGACACGGTGCCGGAAAATACTTTCATGATCGCTTCGGCTTTGGCCTTGTAATCGTCGTTGGTTGTGATGCGTTCAAGGCGCTGCAGGTTCAGCGCGGCGACGGAATTGCCCGAGGGGATCGCGCCGTCATAGATCACCTTGCTCCGGACCAGAAGTTTCTCGGCGTCGTCGGCGGTCATGAACAGCCCGCCGTCCTTCTCGTCCCAGAAGTGGGCCAGCATCGTGTCGTTCAGGGCGATGGCTTCCTGCAGGTAGCGCACCTCGAACGTCGCCTCGTACAAGTCGAGCAGCCCCATCACCGTGAACGCGTAGTCGTCGAGGTGTCCGGTCAGGCCCGCTTCGTTCTGGCGGTAGCGTTTGAACAATCGGCCGTCGCCTCGCCGCAGATTCTTAAGCAGAAAGTCGGCGGCTCGCTTCGCCGCGGCCACGTACGTCGGTTCGTCGAGGGCCTGGCCGGCCCTGGCCAGTGCGGCGATCATCAAGCCGTTCCAGTCGGTCAGGATCTTGTCGTCCTTCAATGGGTGAATACGCCGCTCCCGGGCGTCGAACAGCTTGCCGCGGGCCACATCGAGTCGCTCGCGCAGATCGGCCTCACTCCGTTCCAGATCCGCGGCGATCTCGGCAAGCGGCTTGCTCAGGTGGGGGATACTTTCGCCGGTCTTGCGGCGCGTCGCCTCCTCAACAAAGTTGCCCCCCTCGACGATGTTGAACACGCTGATGTAGAGGTCGGCCTCCTTTTCGCCCAGAATTTCGCGGATCTGCTGCGGCTCCCAGACGTAGAACTTGCCCTCGTGGCCCTCGCTGTCGGCGTCCTCGGCACTGAAGAACCCGCCCTCCGGGGAGGTCATGTCGCGCAACACGTACGTGAAGATCTCCTTCGCCGTCTGGGCGTAACCGGCTTTGCCGGTGACCTGGAACGCCTCGACGCAGGCCATGGCGAGCAGCGCCTGGTCGTAGAGCATCTTTTCGAAATGGGGCAGCAGCCAGACGGCGTCCGTCGAATAGCGGTGCGTGCCGAAACCGACCTGATCGTAGACGCCACCGAGGCGCATCGCCGTGAGCGTCTTCTCCACCATTTCCAGGGCTTGCTTGTTGCCTGTTCTTTTGTAGTACCGCAGGAGGAAAGACAGGTTGTGGGGCGTGGGAAACTTCGGCGTTGAGCCGAAACCACCGCGCTCCGCGTCGTAGCGCCCCGCAAGCTGCTGAAAGGCCTCGTCGAGCGTTTTTACGTCGAGCCCTTCGCCCGGCGCCGGCGCATTGGCCTGAGCAAGAAACTCAACAACCCTCTTGGCAACCGTGGTCACGTTCTTGCGGTCGGTCTCCCACGCATTCCCAAGCTCAGGAACAAGCTGCATCATGCCCGGCCGACCGAAACGACGGTTCTTCGGAATGTAGGTCGCAGCAAAATACGGTTCCTTGTCGGGCGTCATGACGACCGTCATCGGCCAACCGCCTGACCCGGTCATCCCCTGCGTCACCGCCATGTAGACGTTGTCGATGTCCGGGCGTTCCTCACGGTCGACCTTGACCGAAATGAAGTGTTTGTTCATCAGCGCGGCGACTTCCTCGTTCTCGAACGATTCGCGCTCCATGACGTGGCACCAGTGGCACGTCGAATAGCCGACGGACAGGAAGACCGGCTTGTCTTCACGGCGGGCCGCCTCGAAGGCCTCTTCGCCCCATGGATGCCAGTCCACGGGATTCATCGCGTGCTGCAGCAGATAGGGGCTCTTCTCGAAGATCAGACGGTTGAACTTCGGGCCGCCGTCCTTGGGCAATTTCGCGATTTGGTCGGGCGTTGGAAGGGCCGGGCGGGTCGCCGAAGAGCCCGATGCGTCATCGGACCCGCACGCGGAAATGGCGAGCAAGACGCTCACGGACAGGAACGCGCCGAAGTTCGAGCGCCCGCGGACGGTTGACGGGTAGGATGATGTCATGCGTGTTAATTCCGGATGAATGTCGGCGCGAGCGGCCAGAGTGCCACGTCGGACCGGCGGCTGCGGTTCATTCATTGTAGAGCCCCCGTGAAACGGGGGAATTGACAGGATCACAGGATTGACCGGATCAACAGGATTCTGAATCGTGTTGGCCCGGAAAGGCACCTTACGCCATACCCCCCCCCTGAACGAATCCTGTAGATCCCGTGATCCTGTCCTCCGGAATTACGTTTCTACTGCGACTGATAGCCACTCGCTCATTGCTCGTGCCAGGGGTTCAGATCGTCCGGATCCTCGACTTTGATCGCGATCCCCTGGGCTGAGGCATCGGCGAAGCGGGCCATGGCGCGGTAGAGCGGCACGAGGGTGGCGTCCTGGGTGAGCGTGTCGGTGACCAGGTGCATGGGCCCGGTCTCACCACAGATCGCGCGCGAGCTGAGTCCACCGGCGAGGGCCGGCTTCATGAACTGAAACATCTTCCAGGTCACGCCACGAGCGGCCCAGTCGGCCTGCGGGTCGGTGACGGCGGCGGACAGATCGCCGTACTTTCGCGCCATGCGCACGTGCGTGTGTTCGACGTAGCGTATGACTTTCTCGACATGTTCACCGCGCTCGAAGCCCCGGGCCAGGTAGTGCGACATGTCGCCGTTCAATTCGCACGCCGCCAGTTCGAGTAGTCGGCACAGCGCCGCGGGGTCCTCGGTGATCCGATCGACGTGCACCTCCAGGTAGAAGTTAAGGCCTTCGGCCCACGCGGCGTCTCGCAGCTCGGCGACGCGGTCGGCGCACCATTGAAGGTAGCGCTCGTCTTCCCGGTAGGCCCCGCCGCTGTTCGCGTGGTCCGGATGAATGTAGAGTTGGTACGTGACGTACTCGCCGCCGAGGTCGACCACCGACTTCATTTGCTCGACGGCCGTGTCGAGCCAGTCGCGGCGGCGCATCTGCTCGTCGAGAAAATGCATCGCGGTGCCGAAAACGCGCAGACCCGCACCTTCGATTACGCGGCGGCCCTTGCGTGCGACCACGGCCGGTGATTCGTCTTCGTAGAAGCGGCTGAGCGTGACCAGGCCGAACTCGCAGCCTTCATAGCCGGCCGCAGCGACGTGCCCCACGAGCGCCTCGAGCGTCCGCGTGCGTGGATCGTCCACATTGGTGGGCCAACTGGCGATCGCGACGCGGTGCGGCCGGGCCTCGACCGGCAGACGTTCGTCACCCAGGACGCGGTTGTATCCCAGTGCCATTCTTAGCTCCCTCGCGTTGCTGCAAACAGAACATTCTACCACAACCCCCTGTGAAACTGGGGGGTCTTGGGGTTAAAATGACCCGGTGTCGTCGACTCATGTTCGTATCGAACGGACACACGGAGAACATCATGCACCGCAGACACGAATCGGTCACGTCGTTGCTGCTGGTGCTGCTGGCACTGTTGAGCGTCGCGTGTGAAGAGACCGACGTCGTGGCGATCCGTGTCCACCTTGACGATCCGACCGGCGGCACCGTCGTGGTCAACAGCCTGCAGGCGCCGCAGGCGCAGGGCCCGGTCGAAACGGCAACACAGGGCGTCGACTGGGAGCAGCGCATGAACCTCGTGTGCGCCTCGGGCCGGTTCGGCGACATCTCGAAATTGCGCGTGAAGGACATCGAGTTCGGCGGCGGCTCCACCACCGAGGGCGCCGGCTTCGTCCAGATCCGTCTCCCACGCGGCCCCACGGCCCAGTGGCCGTCGCTCATGGCCGACGCCGCGCCCGACCAGCTTCTACAGGCCGGCCGCATCCTTCAACCGCCCGGTGGGGTTCGTCTCGGCAGGACACTGAAGATCAAACTCGAGCTGCCTGGTGCCGTCGTTACCCAGGGAGTCAGGCCGCGGATTCATCAGATCAAGACCGCCACGTCGAACCTGGGGCACGAAAAAGACCGCGCGAAGGCGAAGAACCGCGTGGCCACGCTTGTCGTGCCTCTCGAGCTGGCCAGGGAGGGAAGCGGCGACGTAGTCTGGCACGTGATGTGGCAACGGTGAGGAATTGGAGTGTTGGAACGTTGGAGTGATGGAGTCGTGGAGTCATGCCTTCGATCAACCACAAGAACATCATCCGCGGCCTTCTTCTCGCGTCAGCTTCCCTCGTCATCTGCCTCCTGCTGGCTGATCTCTGCATCAGGATTTTCTACAAATCGTCTGTTGACACCGAGCTGTTAACCGCCCGCCTGCAAGTCGGATCCATCAAGGACATGATTCAACCGAGTAGGGATCCGGCGCTGCACTACGAGATGAAGCCCGACCTGGAGATGGACCATTTCGGCGCCACGGTAAGCACCAGCCCGGACGGCATACGCATATCGGGGCAGGCTTCGGATCTGCCGTTGCAAAGGATTCGTCTTGCGGTTCTGGGTGATTCCACCTCGTTTGGCTGGCGCGTCGATTACAACGACAGCTATCCCGAAATATATCGCCAACACATGGAACGCACGGCCAACGTGCCCATCGAGCTGAAGAACGCCTCGGTGCCGGGCTACAACTCCTCTCAAGAGCTGCTGGTGTTTCTCAATAAAGTCATCCCCTACGAACCGGATCTGCTGATTCTGCACTATGACCACAACGATTCGTATCCCAATGATCATTTCCACTCGGCGACTTATCTGCACCCCACCTATGGCGACAACCCGCTCAGCTCGGCGCTGGTCAAGTTGTCCCTGCGCACGTATCGGCGGTGGCAATATGCCATCAGCCTGAGCTATGACCAGGGCCAGCACGAACACATCGGAGGCTATATCGTCAGCGGGCCCTTATACGATGCGCATCTTCAGGCGTTACAGACCATCGCAACCCGAACCCGGGAGCTGGGCATCCCGACGATCGTTGTGGTGTTCACCTCCGATGCCGTGGCGGATGAGCGGATGTTGACAGATCCGGACTATGTCACGCTGCACGCGAACCTGGTGGCCAGGCTCGTCGAGATGAAGTTCCACGTCCTGGACCTCTTTCCCCTGCATCAGGCCAGGTTAAGAAAGATGGGATGGTCGAACCTGAGCGAATGGTGGGTTTCGAACGAGGAGCCTCCGGATCGTCACCCCAACCGTGACGGACATCAATTCATTTCCGAGCAGCTGGTCGAATACACCCATCGACAGCCGGAACTTCTCAAGATTTTCAAGAACTCTTTGCCGCGATGATCTACTTCTCAATGCGTTTCGTACTTTTTTTCGGCAGCGTTTTCACCAGGTGATCCAGGACATTGATGCCCGCGGCACGGGCGGACCTGGTCAATGCCTGCCGCGTGGCGGCGGACCTGGTCTCTGCCCGTGCGTTGCCGGTGGCACGATGCTTGAACGTCGCGCGGTGGCCTTGTCGGTCCACCATCACGACGTCGAGTGTGGCGGTGCAGTCCACGACACGGCGCGCGGCTTCATCGGCCGCGGCGACGCCATGACCGACGATGGCGACGTCGACCCCCGCCAGACCTTGCGGCCAGATGGTGATCGCCCCGGACTGGGCGCTCTTGGCCCAGCGATTCAGCGCTCGGCGGTTCACCGGGATCACGTTCAGGCCGGCCGCGAGCATCGTTCGCGTGAATTCATCCTGCGCCATGCGGGTGAGCACGAACCGGGCGTCGCCGGAATCCTCGTAAATCAATATGGCGATGCGGGATTGTTCCCGGTCCGCCAGGGCGCGCTTCAGCGCCTCCAGCGTTTTCTGCGGTGCGTCACCGGGGACAAGGTCGACCGCAACTTCGGCAAGGCGTCGTGCAACGCTGACGGCAGCCCGTTTGACGATTTTCCCTGAACCGCGGCGAACCGCGACGGCCTTGATGCGTCCGCTGTCCGTCGCGATGAGCTTGGCGTTGACCAGCACCTTCTTGCCGTTTGGCACCGCGCGGCCGACGACGACGACATGAGCACTCACGGCCCGGCCGACCTGTCGGGCCACCTTGGTGTCGACCGCAGCCGACGCGCTCAGCTTCATGGCGGTCATGGCGTCGCGTACACGATCGTGGGCGACGACCTTGAACCCCTTGCGCGTCGCGATGGACTTCGCCGTCGCGGCCGAAATCTGCCGGCCGATGTCGGCAGGCGACGGCACGTTCGAGTCGAACTCGATGACCGCGATGGTGATGGTCCCGCGGTCGCCGTCAGTCCGACCGACGTTTTGCGGCGCGGCTCGCGCCGACAGCGACGACGCCCCGATCAAGCACAACGCGATAATCGCGTGAGCACGTGTCATGGCGACCAGCCAGAATCGTGGGATGGCGTATTGGGGTAGTGGCGTATTGGATTGATGGTATTGGACACCCAGGCATTCTGCATCATACGGAAACCAACATTCCAGCACCCCAGTACGCCAACACTCCAATGGGCCATTCAGCGCCTGTATTCGGAGTACCCAACCTCAAGCCTGTATCGGCCGGTGGATGTTCGCCATTGACCCGCCGTAACCACCGTGCCCGGCTTGAAACGCAGATCAGTCGCCAGCGCCGCCAATGCCTGGTCCTCGCCGCCGGGCACGCGCACGTCGGTCCACATGGTCAGACGCGTCGGCTCGTCGCTTGTCGTCGCGATACGAAAACGGACGGCAAGCCCCACGTCCGACGGCACGGTCAGGTCGGCCTCCTGTCCGGGCACAACGGTCAGGTCGGCCTGGGCGATGAGTTGCTCGCCGCGGAGCATGGTCAGGCGCAGCAGCAGGAGGCGATCCGTAGCCGTGATCGGCGCATCGGCAAGACCGACGTCAGCGGCGGCGCTCGTCGCGGCAACCCATCGTGCCCTGCGGTCATATACCTGCTGCGTGTCTTCGAACGCGCGGACATCCTGCTGGATTTCAGCCGTCGAATGGATGAACCGCACCGTGCCCGCCGGTGTGACACGCGACGCCTCATCGGAACCACGCGGCCCGAGCCGGACGATGCTCCAACCCACCACGGCCAGTACGATCGTGGCGGCCATCGCCGCCGGCCACGACCACCATCGAAGACCGCCGGTGCCGCCACGAGGTTCTGACGTTTCCTCGGCCGGCGGCGCGGCGACGCGACGCTCGTGCCAGGATGTTTCGAGCGCTTCGAAGCCGCCAGGCGGCGCCACGGCATCGCCGTCGGGACACCGAAGCGACTCGCGCAGAGAGTCGTACTCGCGCAGGACACTTCGATCCTGAGGCGACGCCTCGAGGTGGTCGAGGATACGCCTGGCTTCACTGAGCTTCGCCTCGGTCCAGTCGCCGTCGAGCATGTCGCGCTGGATCTGGTCGCTGTCGCTCATTGCTTCTGATTCCAATTTAGTCGAACTCCTCCGCCAGCAAGGTGCGCAGCGTCTGCATGCCCTCATGAAGACGACGGGAAACTTCCGATGCGCTGCACCCGAGGTGTTCCTTCACTTCGTTGCCGCTCAACCCCTGCATGAGGCGCAACGTGACGACCATTCGCGTCGGCTCCGACAACTCGCCCAGGGCGTTGGCAACGACCTCACGCCGGGCCATTCGGCTTCCGGGGTTGTCTTCGATCACCGGTCGATCGGTGCGGCGGATCAGGTCTTCCTGCTCGACGCGTCGTCTTCGAAGGATCCCGAAACATTCGTTGCTCACCACGCGGATCAGCCATGGCCGCAGAGCCGAGCCGTCCTTGATCCGGTCTCGCTGGTCCCAGGCCCGCAGATACGCCTGCTGGCAGACCTCTTCGGCCCCGGCCGCGTCGCGCAGGATGCCGAACGCTACCTTGAAAAACAGGCGCCCGTTCTGCCGGACCTGCTCGGTCAGCAGATCCGCCCAGTCCGGCTCGCTACCACGGGAGGATCCCACGCTACGACGTCCCAAGCGCCGCTCCCATCCATTCAGATGGGGCAGCGGCGCGATTTTTTCGAGAATAACATCACGCGGACACAAAGAAGTGTAACTTACTACCGAATGAGCCTCGGCCTTGCGGCAATCGACCAGCGAATCTCCGCCTTCATGCGGCGCATGGCGCCCGTGGCCCTGCGGCTGTCGATGGGGATCATCTTCGTGTGGTTCGGGATCCTCAAGCCGTTCGGCGTCTCGCCCGCGGAAAACCTCGTGAAAGACACGGTTCGCTGGATTCCCATCCTGGAACCGGCGACATGGGTGATCGTGATCGGCTGCTGGGAGGTCGCGATCGGGGTGACGTTCCTGTTTCGCAAGACCACGAGGATCGCCATCGCGATGCTGTTCGTTCAGATGATCGGCACGCTGATGCCCCTCGTCTTGTTGCCGGATACCACATTCGCGGCCGGCCGGGTCCCCTTCGTCCCCTCCCTGGAGGGACAGTACATCATCAAGAACCTCCTGATCATTTCGGCCGCCATGGTCCTGGGCGGTGCCGTCAGTCGCCGTCGCGATTGATGAGATGACCGAAAAAGCAAAGCTCTCGCGCATCCTCATAGGCGTACGGGCATGCTAGAGCGTTTTGAATCCAAACGCTCTAGAACCGGCCGCCGATGTGGCGCTACCTGCAATTGGGCGCCGGGCTATGATCATGCAGATTCGGTCGCCGTCCGGACGATTGGGTCCCGCCCCCTTCACCATGGAGCTTACTGCGATGCACACGTCGTATTTCTCGCGGTGGTCTGAATCACGAACGACGCTGACGCTGATCCTGCTGGCGCTGTTGGTGGCGGGTTGCCGCTCCGGGCCGCCGCGCGGCACCACCGGCGGGCGGATCGATCCCCACCGCACGACCGATTCGGATCGCGCCTCGTCGAGCGCCAGCGGGGCGGCACTATGGGAGTACAGCGACCAGGTTGCCGAAGCGCTGGTGCGGGATCTATCCGGCCTGGATCGGATCCGCAACACTCCGACGCGTGTCGCGCTGGAAATCGGAGACCTACATAACCGCACCAACACGCCCACCGGCGACTTCGAGCTGATTCAGCACCACATCCGCGGCAAACTCCAAAAGAGCAGGCTCATCCGCGATCACTTCCTCATCCTGGCGGACCCGCACCGGATGGACAGCGAAAAGCGACGCCTCACCACGAGCGAGGACGACAACACGGGCACGGCCAGGTACAAGCCCGACCAGACCTATGTGCTCATGGGTGACTTTTTCGAAAGCCGTCGCGGTTCCACACGGCGCTACTACTTCGAGTTCACGCTGACGCACCTGGCCTCGCGGGAACTGGTGTTCAGCGAATCCTACGACCTGGCCCAACGGTGAACCTCACGTCCGACTCGACGCACGCCACACGGACACCGATCGCCCGGCCGCGGGCGGCGCCCATTACGGTTGGGGTGGTCGTGGCCGTGTCGCTGCTGGCGGCCTGCACACCGAAGCCCGCACGGCACACGCGCCTCGAAGCCGAGGATCTGGAAGCGCTGGTCCACCACATGGTTCAGAGCCTGGCAGCCAGCGATTTTCTTCGGCAGCGGACGGTCCGCTCATCGCCGATCCGGATCGTGATCGACAAGGTGGAAAACCTCTCGAGCGACATTGTCACCGAGGCCGAACAATGGATGGTCATGGCCCGGGTGCGCGGTGCGATGCCACTAATGGAGTTTTCCAGAACGAAGAACATCGCATTCCAGATCACGCCGCAGCGCTACGAAACGCTGCGCCAGGCAGGCTTCGTCGACGACCTCGGCACCGACGAGGCGCCGACGCACGCGATGGCCGCGACGTTCAGATCGCTACGTCGTGCGGGCACCAGCCGCGGCGGCCGTACAACCGATCTGCGCGCCGACACCTATTACCTGGAGTTCCGCATCACTGACGTGCGCACGCGCGCCCTGGTGTGGGTCGACGAATTTTCCTTCACGCGGCAGGCCCGTGGCCTGATGATCGATTGACCAGAGGAGTCCGCCGGTGGCACGCGGCACCATCACATGGCATCGGCCGGCCGCCATCGCTTTATCGATCGCGGCTGCCACGGCCGGATGCCGCGCGCCGCAGGAAGCCTGGATCGCCCGGGCCGTCGCGGCCGGGGATCACGGCCGTGTCCGGGTCGCGCTGACCGAGCGGGTCAGCCAACAACCCGCAACCGGCCGCGGCCGCAAGCTCGACCGCACTTACGTCCTGGACCGCATGAGCCTCGCATTGGCGACGCTTGCTGACGGTTACGGGCAGCACGGCGACCTGGTGTTCGAGGAGCTCTTCGACGTCCTGCGCACGCACGGCATCAACGCCGACAAGACCATCACGTCGGTCGTGATCAACGAAGGGGTCAAGACCTGGAAGGGCGAGCCGTTCGAACAGGCGCTGGCCTTCCATTACGCCGCGGTGCACTACGCGCAGCAGGGTCAGTGGGGCAACGCGCGGGCCGCCGCGGACAATTCGTTGTTCTATCTGCGCGACTTCGGCGAGAACCAGTCGGGTCACCGAAAGTCGCAGCAGTACCTCGTCGATGAGGCCGTGCGTGATGAGGAATACCTCGGTCACGGTTACCGCGCCGTCGAATCAAACTTCGCACTCGGCTACCTCATGCACGGGATCGCCAGCACGATGCTGGACCGCCGCAAGGAGGCGTCTGATCACCTGAACAAGGTTGCACGGCTGAACCCGACCCTGCAGTCGTGCGTTGACCGTATCGGGGCCGGCGATGAGAACGTGATTCTTCTGGTCGACTACGGCCGCGGTCCGACCAAGATCGGTACCGGCCCGGACGCGGCGATCGCTCGGTTCGTGCCCGCAACACCCAGTGATGGGCGGCGGCTGATCGTCGCCACGAGCGATCGCGGCGACAAAGAAGCCTTCGCGGCCGTGTGCGACGTGAACACGATGGCCCGCGATCACATGTGGCATAGCCTCGAGGGCGTGCGCATCGCCAAGAGCCACATCGGCACGGCGCTGCTGATTGCGGGCGCCGCCGTGACCACACACGGCGGACATCGCCGCAACGAAGATGCCACCTACGCCGGCATGGGCATGCTGCTCGCCGGCCTTCTGGCCAAGGCCGGCGCGCACGCCGACACGCGCCATTGCGAACTGCTTCCGCAGCGCATCTACGTCGCACCGGTCCGAATCATCAGCGCTTCAACGACGATCAGTCTGGAGGTCGAGGGCGCACGATCCAGCCGGATGATCCTGACTGGAATCGAGCCGCCGCCCCCCGGACACAAGCCGCTTCTTCGCTACGTGCGCCTGGTGTCGGTCGGGGCCGCGGCGCCACCGTGGGCCGATTCGGGAAGGATCTATTACACGAACGAGTCGGCGCCGACGGCAGTCTCCGCGGACCTGCCCTACATTCTCGGTGGCGCTTGTGTGCGGCCGCCCAGCCACCACGTATTGAAGCGCTATCAGGACGCGGGTTTCCTGGGCCACATGACGCTGGGACAGTTGGAAGAACTCTATCAACTGGAGGGCATCCGCACCCGAGCCGAAACGCCCCAGTCTCAGCCCGCACGACACCTGCTGGAGGGCGGCGATTCGCTGGTCGCTCCCT
>CAUZBA010000057.1:0-11912 GCA_963577635.1 Phycisphaerae bacterium | reverse complement strand
TTACTATACGGGGTGCGACGACGTGCGGATCGTCGCGATCAGCGACGCGGAACCAAGGCGGCTTTCCGGCGAAGTCCTGGCCAAGGGCAACATCGAAGGCCAGTCGGCCGGCGGATTCGATATCCGCGGGGCCGACGTCAAACGGTACGACGAAGGCAGGAAGCTGATCCGCAACAAGCAGATCGAGCTTGTCGACATCTGCCTGCCCACACCGTTGCACGTGCCGTTCGCGCGATCCGCACTGCGCGCCGGCAAGCACGTCATGCTGGAGAAACCCGTCGGTCGCACGTACCGTGACGCGGCGAAGCTGGTCGACGCCGCCGCGAACGCGTCCACTTACACGATGGTGGGCATGTGCATGCGTTTCTGGCCGGGCTGGACCTGGTTGAAACGGGCAGTTGATGATCGCACGTACGGCACCGTCAAGGCGGCGACGTTTCGACGCGTCTCGAGCCATCCCGGCGGGGCCTTCTACCTCGACGGCGAGGCGTGCGGCGGCGCCCTGCTCGATCTGCACGTGCACGACGTTGACTTCATCTACCACCTGTTCGGCCTCCCGAACAGCGTGTCGAGCGTCGGTTACAGCACCATCACCAGCGAGATCGACCACATCGTGACCCGCTATGAATATGACGACGTTCCGGTGGTCACCGCGGAGGGCAGCTGGGCTCTGGCCGAAGGATTCCGCTTCTCGATGCACTACACGGTGAATTTTGAACGGGCCACGGCCGTCTTCGCCTACGACGCGGCACAGCCGCTGACGCTCTACGAGCCGGGCGCCGCGCCACGCGCCGTCGACATCGAGCCCGGCGCCGGGTACGACCACGAGCTGGTCTATTTCCTCGACTGCATCCGCAACGGCACGCCGCCGACCATCGTCACGGTGGCCGACGCCGCGGTCTCGATCAAGATCGCAGAATGCGAACGGAAAAGCGTTCTGACCCACCGACCGGTGAAGGTGAAAATGTGACTAAGCGACGAGAAATGCCCACCGTTTCAGCAGATTGTCCCCTCTCGGTCGCAACTGCCGCGCGTTGCGTTGCAGCGATGTGATTTACTCAAGTCTTGAAATATACTAGATCTACAATACGAAATCTATCTAAGGAGACACCAAATGGCCACGCACACAGTGAAGGTGGATATTCCACCTCGCGAACTGAATAGGGCAGATGCTGTATTTACAGTAAAGCGCGACGGCAAGAAGTACGGAAACCTTAATGTTTCCAACGGATCGGTTGTTTGGTTTCCACCATACACGTCATACGGCTATAAGATCGGTTGGAAACGATTCCACGAACTCATGACCCAAGAGGCTTCTCGTTTCGAGAAGCGTTTGCGCAGGTATCGTTGAATAGATCGTTTCACCGGAGTTGCCTCATTCTTAGGTTCTTACCGTCGTTACCTTCGCTTACTTTTGTTGGTTGATTAACGTTCACTTGTCGTGGTTTGCCAATACGGTGAACTCAGGCCTAATTCGGCATTCTTACCGTTCACCCCTAGCGACTACTACGTCCCCTACCCCTCCCACCGCCCTGGGTTGAGTCCAGCAGCGCTCGTCGCCAGATCATCAGGCCGATTCGGCACGTCGAAATCGACGTTGCGTGTGTTCAGGCTTCCGAGCAACTCGCGCACGGGCGCCGGCAATTTCGCGACCGGTTCGGGATCGCGATCGGGCACGTCGCCGATGGGGCCGGCCCATGCGGGCCGGTAGGCGATGGCGAGCATGCGCCGGTCTTCGTTGCTGTAGTTGGGAAAGTTGCCGTGGAAAACTTTCTGGTTGATGATCGCCGCGGATCCGGCCTTGCACGTGACCATGAGCTCCTGGTCGTGCCGCAGGTAGCGCTTGTACGGAATCGCGTCGGCGTGCATGGACAGGTGTGAGCGCGGGATGACCTTAAATGGCGAGCGCTGCGGCGTCAGGTCGTCCAGGTAATAGAGCACGCGGCCCAGACAGGGTGAGCTGGCCTGGACACCGAAGATCTTCGAACCGTACGGCTGGGAATCGGTGTGGATCGCGATGCCGGGATGGCCCGGCTGCGACAGGGAGTAGGCGCACGACGTGCAGATCAGCTCGTCGCCGAACAGTGTCTTGAGAAATTCCACCATGGCCGGCAGCGCGATCACGCCGATCGCGGTCGGACTGTCCGTTGCCACGACGTCTCTGCAGCCGCGCTGATACGGGGTGTAGTCGACGCGGGCCGTCGCCACGCGGGACAGTTCGCTGTTGATCGCCTCAACCTGCTGCGACGACAGAAGATCGGGCAGGACGACGTATCCCTCCAGCTCGAGGTGCTTGATTCGCTCTGCCGTCGATAGCGTTGCCCAGTTGATGTCCGGCTGCTTTGCGGTGTCGAGGCTTTCTCGCGTGTTCGTGAATTTAGCTTCCATCGTGTCACTCCTTCTTTGAATTGCCCACCATTCTGATTCACGGCCGATCGGCGGTCAAGATTCCATTGGTGACGCTTCATTCATGGCAGAGGTCTCGGCTCTATTGTGGCGCAACTGGCCGCAGGCCGCCGTGATGTCCCGCCCTCGACTGGCGCGAACGTGAGTGTTGACGCCGGCCTTGCGGAGGATGGCTTCGAAGGCGTAGACGTCCCGCGAATCCGGGCGGGAGAACGGCAACCCGCTCACTTCGTTGTAGCGAATGAGGTTCACGTTGCTTCGCAGTTGCCCGGCGATCCGGGCCAGTTCGCGCGCGTGCTCCGGCTGATCGTTCACTCGGTGAAGAAGGATGTATTCCAGCGTCACCTCACGTCCCGTCTTGTCGAAATAATAGCGCCCCGCCTCGAGCAGGGCGTCGATGGTCACGTACTGCGCCCATGGGATCAGTTGCCTCCGCACCTGGTCGTTTGGAGCGTGGAGACTGATCGCCAGCGTCACGGAGAGCTGCTCGTCGGCCAGTCGCCGGATCTGCGCCGGCAGCCCCACCGTGCTGATCGTCATGCGCCGCGCGGAGATCCCCATCCCCCACGGGGCATTCAGGATACGAACGGCTCGAACGACCTGGTCGAAATTGGCCAACGGTTCGCCCATGCCCATAAAGACCACGTTCGTGACGCGCTCGACCGACTCGAGGTGGGCCAGTTGCCAGACCTGTTCGACTATTTTTCCGGATCGCAGGTTGCCGTCGAGGCCCCCGATGCCCGACGCACAGAAGCGACATCCGACGGCGCAACCCACCTGGCTGGAGATGCAGGCCGTGTTTCGGTTCTGGTCCTCAGAGGGGATCATGACGCACTCGGCACGATCGTCGGATCGGTCGCCGAAGCCGGGCCACGACAAAAGCAACTTGCGCACGCCGTCGCTTGCCACCTCGCAGGTTTCGACACGCCCCGATGCCAGGCTCAGGCGCTCGCCCAGACGTTGACGGTCGCCTTTCGATATGTCGGTCATGTCGGCGAGATCGCACACACCCCTCTGATAGACCCAGGACATCAGCTGGTCGGCGCGATAGTGCGGCAATTGCCACTGCACGATCAAGTCGCGCAGCTCAGCCAAATCCAGATCGAACAGATGCAGGGGTGCTTCCATGACTGAAGTCTAGAGCGTTTTCACCCCTGACGTAGCGTTTTGGGCGTCGGCGAAGTCCGCCAGTACTGGCGCAGCGCGGACGGCGACCTTCCTTCGCCCGCCGAAGCGGGCTTCGCGAAGGCGGGAGCAGGCGACCCCGCTGCGGGTCGTCGATGTCCGCCAGTACTGGCGGAACAAAGTCAGACGCTGCTGCAGGCAGCTCAGGACGCTACGTTATGGGCGAAACCGCTCTAATGCCAGCTTAAGCGACCGCGGGCGCGGTCGCTTAAGAAACGGCGAGTTGCCGTCATGAAATCATCAGTTGCTCTGACGATTTCGACGGTTGGTGACTGTCATGATCGGGCATCGTTTCAGGTGACGACCGCGAGCCGCCGTACGAACACCGGGCACGCGCTACCCACGCCGGCGATGGGCCGGAAAGACGGTACGCAGACCGGCCGTATCGCTCGATCCCGCAGCAGGCTGATTTCATAAGTGACCGAAGGTCACTTATTCTGGGGTTAGAATCCACCGATCGAGCCGGATCCAGCCCATGAGCGGTAAACCCGCGCCCAAAGCCATCTCGACGGACGACAAGGATCCGGGACCGGATGTCGCCGTCGATCTGGCGGGACTGGTCCTGGCCAATCCCATGATGACCGCGTCGGGCACTTGCGGCTACGGTTTCGAGTACGCAGACCTCGCTGACCTGTCGCGACTGGGGGCGTTCGTGACCAAGAGCATCTCCGCCGAGGAGCGGCCGGGCAACCCGACGCCGCGCATCGTGGAGACCCGGGCCGGCATGCTCAACGCGATCGGCCTGGCCAACGTAGGTCTCAAGCGGTTCCTGGCCGAAAAATTGCCGCCGCTTCGCGAGCTTCGCCGGTCGGGACCGCGGATCATCGTGAACGTCGTGGGTCACAGCATCGACGACTACGTCAGCACGGCGGCCACGATTGCCTCGGACGAGGACGTCGACGCGATCGAGTTGAACGTGTCGTGCCCGAACGTCGCCGACGGACTGGTGTTCGGCACGGACCCCGAACTGCTCGGCAAGGTGGTCAGGGAGGTGCGCCGTGCCATGCGAGCCCCGTGCCGCCTGATCGTCAAGCTTTCACCAAACGTCGGCGACATCACGCTCACGGCGGCCGCGGCCGTGGAAGCCGGCGCGAACATTCTGAGCATGATCAACACCTACACCGCCATGGCAGTGGACATCCAGACGTGGGAGCCGCGCATCGCCAACGGCACCGGCGGCCTGTCGGGACCGGCGATCAAGCCGCTGGCGGTCCACCTGGTGCACCGCGTCTACCGTTCAGTCGCCCGCGACGCCGGTGTCCCGATCATCGGCATGGGCGGAATGCAATACTGGCAGGACGCCGTCGAGTTCCTCCTCGCCGGAGCAAGCGGCCTGGCCGTGGGCACGGCCCTGTTCATCGACCCCGCCACACCACTTCAGATTCTCGACGGCCTGTGCCGTTATATGACCGAGCACGGATGCACCTCGATCACGGAATTGCAAGGCGCACTGAAGCTGAAAGCAGAACCGCCTGCGACACCGTATTCGTGACTGCGCCGCGGCGAGATGTCACTCGCAGGTGATGAGAGCCGCAAGTCGTAGCGAAGCGGAGACCCGCCGCGGCGGGTCGGGAGGGAGCCGATTAAATGATTGCGGACTTTTGACTCTTACACTTTGACTCTTGACTGCAGCGACGAATGTCCCTGCCGCGGCTCGCTGGACGACTATGCTTGGCGACGCAAGACGAAACAATTTCGATGAAGCGCTCGATCAGGTGATCGCCGAATTGCCTGAGAATCTTCGGGCACTTCTGGAGAAGGTTCCCCTGATCGTGGAGGACGAGCCTTCGCAGGAACTGGCGGATGAACTCGGCGTCGACAGAAGAACGACGGAACTGTGCGGCCTGCATTCGGGCGTGCCGCTCACGCAGCGAAGCGTGCAGGACAGCACCAGACTGCCGGACCGGATGATGCTGTTCCGCGGCCCTATCGAGCGCGTCGCCCGCCATCGCCACGAGTCGCGCAACCGGCAGATGCGCACGACGCTTCTGCACGAAATCGGACATCACTTCGGCCTCGACGAGGAGGACCTGTCGCAGCTGGGATACGCGTAGCGGGGAAGATTTGGCCACAGAGGACACAGAGGATTCAGAGGGGGAGTGATCGGATCGGAAATCCTGGACCTTCTGATCACGATCGGACCACTCTTTTCTTTCAGACTCTTCTCTTTCCCCTCTGTGACCTCTGTGGCGAAATCATCTTTCGGCGTCCGCGCGCAGATGCTTACGTGCTTCCGCCGCAAGCCGCAGCCCCACGTGTTCTTCTTCGTCGACGACCTCGATGGCTCCGGCAAGCTGAAGTTCCCAGCGCAGGACGTGATATCGCGCCCGGGCGATGATCACCGCGCTCGGAGCAAGGTATTTGCAGTGATGGATCATCGTGCGACAGGCATTCGGATCCGGCACGGTGATGACAATCACCGCGGCATGGTGGATCTGTGCGTGTTCGAGCACCTCACGGTGAGCAGCGTCGCCAAGCTGCACGGCCAGACCGATGCCTTGGGCCACCGCGATATTGCGCGGGTTCAGTTCCATGACGACGATCTGTTCGCTGTACTGGGCCAGCAGCGCATGTGCCACGCCCTGGCCCGCGGGGCCGAATCCGATGATGAAGATCCTTGCCTGCGATTCATTCGCTTCAGCGATCTCGCTGCCCGAAGATGTTTCACGGTCAAGCGCTGCCGCCGCGGCACCACCGGCCGCCGGCACCGAACGGCGGTGGCGCAGTGCCCCGATCCAGTTCGTCGCGTGGGGCGCCGCCGCCACCAGAAACGGCGTCAGGAACAGCGTGGTGATCATGGCTGAGATGACCAGGTGGAACAGTTCATCGTCGATGAGGCTGCCGTGAGCGATCACCGCCAGGACGAACGAAAACTCCCCAACCTGCGCCAGGCACAACCCCGTCGCCACCGCGAGGCCGTGAGTCAGGCGCAGCCCCCTCATGATGAACGAAATAATCAGCACCTTGCCGACAACAATTGCCGCGACCGTGCCGGCAACCAGCATCCAGTGTTCCAACATCCACTTCGGATCTCCCAGCAGACCGATGGATGCGAAGAATACGGTGACCAGAACCGTTCGGACCGAGCTGACATCCGCGCGGATCTGCACCGCGAACGGGGAGCCACCGAGCAGGACACCCGCGATGAAGGCGCCCATCGCAGGCGAGATCTCGACCTCCAGCGCGGCGACCACGGCTCCGAGTGCCACGACCATCGCCAGGAGGATCGGCAATTCTCGGTTCTTCGCCCATTGACGAATATTTAACAAACGTGGAACGACGTAGTTGGACAGCGCGTAGAACACGGCGATCAGGCCCGCCGCCATCGCCGCGGTGCGCAGCAGCTGCCACCCGGCCGCGGCCAACGTCCCTTCGCCGCTGAGCGCTGACATCAGAAGGACCAACGGGATCACGGCCGCATCCTGCAGCAGCAGAACACCCAGCGCGTTGCGCCCGTATAGGCTGTCCATCGCGGCCCGATCGACCAGCAGCCGCAAGACGCACGCGGTGCTGGACAGCGCAACGATCGCCCCCATGGCCAGCGAAGCGCGCGGCCCCAGGTCGAAGAAGATTGCCACGGCCGCGGTGATCAGCAGCGTGAAGACAACCTGGAGTGAGCCGCCGACCAGCGCGACGGCACCCAGACGGCGCAGACGCCCCACCGAAAACTCCAATCCGATCGTAAACAGCAGAAGGGCCACACCCAGGTCGGCAAATACCGCGACTTCTTCGCCGGACCCTACCCAACCGAGCACGTTCGGCCCCACGAGGGTTCCGGCCAGGAGATATCCCAGCATGGCACTTTGACGCAGCCGCTCGGCCAGCGTCCCAAGGAGCAGGGCCGCCGAGAGCAGTATCGCGACGTCCGTGATGATCGCGGAGGATGATGCCATGGGGTCCGACTAATCCATCGACACGTCACTCTCTATGTCGAGAAACTGCGGCCTGGTTCTGTGATTTTCGAGTGACGACGTTACGTTGCCCCCTACATTCGTTTTGAGTAAAACCCGGCGTGCTCATCCTGGCCACGATCCTCGACAATCCCGGCGAGCCGATCGCCGAAACGCGCTACCGCGACCCCGCCGAACTGAGCCGGTTGGGCTATAACGGACTGGTGCTCTTCGAGACGACCGCGCTGTCCGGCATCGACCGGCCCGACAGCGTGGGCACCGACGAGGTGCGGCGATGGGTCGCGCAGCATTTCGAGACGGTAGGCCGGCGCATTGACGAGGCCCGGGCCGCCGATCTGAACGTCTACCTGGCCTACGATGTCCTGTGCCTGCCGGCTGAACTGGTCGAAGAGCACATCGATGTCCTGACCTGCAGGAACCGGCCCGCGACGCTCTGTCCGGCCAGTGACGACGTCTTGGCGCGCTCGGTCAAGGCCCTGGAGTCCCTGCTCGGGCAGTTGCCCGACGTCGATGGGATCGTCCTGCGAATCGGCGACAACGACACGACTCGCCTGCCTCATCTGGTCGGCAATGACATTTACCAGCCCCATTGCCCGCGATGCAGCCTACTGGGTCGTGCCGATCGGATCGTGCGCATCGTCGAACCCTTCCACCGGTCCGTTGTCGAGCGGCTTGGGAAACGGCTGATCGTCCGCGCCTGGAACGTGAACCCCGGCGGCATGCACGATTCCGCGGAGCTGTTCGGCCGCGTGCATCCGCGACTGCCCGGTGGAGCCGACGACGACAGGCTTGTTCTGTCGTTCAAGTTCACCCAGGCCGACTTCTGACGCTACCAGAAGTGAAATCCCGCCAGCCTGGCGACTTGCGGTCGACCGATCATTTACGAACTGGAGTGCCAGCGCGAATTTGAAGGCAAGGGCGCGATCCCGAACTGGCAGGTTCCCATGTGGCGCAACGGTCCGCCCGAAATGGCCGAAAGCGGCGCGGGCCTCGCGAGCGTCGCGGGCCGCGTCAATCTCGTCGGGCTCTGGAGCTGGGTACGCGGCGGCGGCTGGGGCGGGCCCTTCGTGAAAGACGAATCCTGGATCGATGCCAACGTCTGCGCCGTGCCGCTCATGGCCCGGAAGCCCGACGCCGAACCGGCCGATCTGGCCCGGCACTGGATCCGCCAGCGGCTGGGTCTGACCGACCCGCGGGCGACCGAAGCGCTGCACCGCATTCTCGAACACTCCGCGACCACGGTGCTCCAGGCGTTTTACATCGGGCCCTTCGCGACCACGCGACGCAACGCGTGGCACCCCAGCGGACTGGATCCAGGACGACCTGGTCGATGCCCAGGCAGCGTGGCGGATGATCGAGCCTCTTCCCGATTCGGTCATCGAACAAGTGATCGCTGAAAAGCGCGAGGCGGTGGAGCGCATCGCCGCCGACAGCGTCATGCTCCAGCGGCTAATCTGCAAAGAAAACCGCCGCATCCTCGAACCGCTGGTGCACAGTATGGTCTACTGTGAACCGCTGCTGCGGGCGCTCTATCACCTGATCGCAGGCCTGGTCGCCTACCGACAGCACCGCAACCTTCCCGACGCCAGAACCGCCGCACGGTGTCGCCGCCACCTCGTCGACGCCCAGTCACATTGGAATCACCACACGCAGAGACACGGGAGTCTACCGGGCGCCGCGACGGCGTTTCGCGAAACACATTTCTGGGAGTTGACGCAGAGGATTCTTGCAGAAGTTGGTTAAGGAAGGAACGTCGCGGACGAAGTGAAGTAGCGGAAGAGCGACGGAGCGACGGAGCGACGAAGGGGGATCGATAGCCGAAAAATGCGGCAAGGTGACGAAAAGCGGCTCAATCCCAGCTTCGCAGATCGAATTCTGAGTCCAGTCTCACCAGACCGCGCTGAAATCGTCGTGCCACCACCCTTCGTCGCTCCGTCGCTTTTCCCACTCATTTCGCCGAAAACCAGTCCTTTCCGATCCCGATATCCACCTTGAGGGGAACGCGCAACTTCATGGCGCATTCCATTTCTTCCTTCACAATGCCGGCCTGCTCTTCGGCGACGTCCGCTGGCGCTTCCAGGAGCAGCTCGTCGTGGATCTGCACAAGGATTTTCAGCGGCAGGCCGTCGCGGTGGATGCGTCTGTAAAGGTTGACCATCGCGGTCTTGATCAAGTCGCCGGTGGCACTGCCCTGAACAACCGTGTTGATCGCGAGCCGCTCGCCCAGGGCCTGCCGTGGCGCGGCGCGGGAACCGATCTGTTCGATGCGCCGGCGTCGGCCCAGCATGGTCGTGACATAGCCCGTGTCCTGTGCCTGTTGAACGCACTGGCCCAGGAAATCGTTGATGCCGGCGAACCGCCGGCGGTAATCGTCGATCAGTTCCTGAGCTTCGTTGCGACCGAGACCCTCGATGCGTCGCGAGAGGCCGTAGGCCGTCACGCCATAGATGATGCCGAAGTTGACGACCTTGGCGTGTGCCCGTTGCTCGGCTGTCACATCTTGCGCCTCGACGCCGAACACCTGCGCGGCGACCACGGTATGGATGTCCACATCCTGTTCGAACGCCTCGATCAGCGCCGGATCCTGCGAGAGGTGCGCCAAAATGCGCAGCTCGATCTGTGAATAGTCGGCGCAGATGAGCAGGTGTCCCGCTTCGGCAATGAACGCCTTTCGGATCTGGCGGCCGACGTCCGTCCGCACGGGGATGTTCTGAAGATTCGGCCCACCCGAAGAGAGCCGGCCCGTCGCGGCGCCGAGCTGCACGAACGAGGCGTGTATGCGGCCGTCGGACTGGTAAATGCTGTTTCGCAGGTTATCGAGGTACGTGTTGACCAGCTTGGCGAACTGCCTGTACTCCAGGATGAGTCGCGGCACGACTGTCTTTTCCAGAGGCAGATCCTCGCGGGCCGCGAGACGCTCAAGAACCTCCACGTCGGTTGAGGGGCCGGTCTTCTTGCGCTTGCCGACGGGCAGACCCAGCTTGTTGAAGAGCAAGTCAGCCAGTTGCTTGGGGGAATCGAGGTTGAATTCACCGCCGGCCGCTTCGTAGATCAGATCGCGCCGTTCGTCGATCCGTCCGGTCAGATCCTTCTTTTGTCGCAGAAGCTCATCGGCGTCGACCGTGATGCCGTTGCACTCCATGTCGGCGAGCACCTCGACCAGGGGCATCTCGACCTCGGCCAGAGACTCCATTTGCTGTTCGACGAGCCTCGGACGAAACTTTTCGCGCAGCCGCAAGGCGATGTCCGCGTCCTCGGCCGCGTAGGGGACGACCTGCTCGATCGCGATGGTGTCCATCGTCGCCTGTTTGGCGTCGCGCGGACCGATCAGGCGGCTGATCGGGATCATCGCGTAGTTCAATTCGGACAGCGCCAGGTGCTCGAGGTTGTGCCCCGAGTTGCCCAGCAGCTGGCTGGCGATCATCGAGTCGAAAGCGATACCGCGCAGCGCAATGCCTGCGTGGCGCAGGACCAGGGCGTCGTATTTGAGATTATGGCCGCACTTGGGCCGATCCGGGTTCTCCAGTACCGGCCGCAGCCGCTCCAGGACCGTCGCACGATCCAGATGGCTCGCCTGGTCCGGCGAGACAATCGGAACATACACCCCTTCGCCCGCCTGCCAGGCGAACGACAGGCCGCAGATCGCAGCCCGCCGGCCCAGGCCGATCGTTTCCGTGTCCACGCTGATGATCGGCGCATCGTTCAACTGCCGAATCAATTCATCCAGCTCTTGCGATGTCATGATTGCGCGATACGTGCCGTCCGACGCAGACTCCGCTCCCACCCCCGGAGCCGCGGCCGTCTCGTCGCCGCTTTCGGCGACGGCGTCTTTGAACAGCGATTCGCCGATGGCCTCGACACCACCAGTTTCTGTATTTTCGTTCACAACATCCGCAGAGGTCGACGCTTCACCGTCGCTGAGGCGCCTGACGGCCTGAGGGTAGCGCCGAAATCCCAACGTCTCGAAGAGCCTGGCCAGCCCCGCGGCATCGATCGCGTTACAGCGTGCGTCCTCGACGCAAAAGTCGAACGCCACGTCGCGTTTCAGCGTCACTAGGCTCAGATTCAGAGGCAGACGCCCGGCGGCGGCCTCGATGTTCTGCCTGCGCTTTCCCTTGATCCGGTCGACGTTGGCCAGAATGTCGTCGACCGAACCGAATTCCTCCACCAGTTTGCCGGCCGTCTTGGGCCCGATGCCGTCCACACCGGGAATGTTGTCGACCTTGTCGCCCATCAGAGCCAGCACGTCGACGACCTGATCGGGCCTGATGCCCTTCGTCTGCTTGAGCGTCTCGACGTCCACCGTCTCGTCCTTGTGGATGTCGAACATGCAGACGCGGTCACTCAGCAGTTGTTCAAGGTCCTTGTCGCGCGAGACGATCCGGATCTGCAGATCCGCCCATTGCGGGT
>CAUZBA010000056.1:0-11916 GCA_963577635.1 Phycisphaerae bacterium | reverse complement strand
AGGACGCTGCAAAACTCGGTCGGCGCAAAAACGTGTACCTGAGATTTTCAAAAGTTTCGCCTTCAACGCGTTTGGACTCGGTCTGCGAAGCGAGAGCGGTAGTTTCAAATTGGGGATTCTTGGGCGAACGCCAGAATCCGGGGTTTTGCAGCGTCCTGCTAGAGCGTTTTCCATCCACTCGTAGCGTTTTGAGTGTCGGCGAAGTCCGCCAGTACTGGCGGAACAAAGCCAGGCGCAGCTGCAGCCAGCTCAGCACGCTACGAGTGGATGGAAAACGCTCTAAGGCGATTGAGATGTCGCCGTCGCGGCGACATCTCAATCGCCGTTCAACAGGTCCGGCCGCAACCGCTTGGTGCGCTGCAGTGCCTGGTCGCGTCGCCAGGTGTCGATCCGGGCATGGTCACCCGAAAGTAGCACCTCGGGAACCTCCAGGCCCTGCCAGAATCGCGGTCGGGTGTAGTGCGGATAGTCGAGAACGCCGTCCAGACCGCTGGAAAAACTTTCGTGGTGCGCGGAGGTCTCGTCGCCCAGGACGCCGCCGACGAGGCGGACCACCGCGTCGATCAGGACCATCGCCGGCAGTTCGCCGCCGCTGAGCACATAGTCTCCAACGCTGATTTTTTCGATGGGCGCGAGCTTTTCGATGACGCGATCGTCGATCCCCTCGTAGTGACCGGCAATGATCAGCAGCCTGGGGCGCGTCGCCATCTCCTCGACGCGGCGCTGGTCGAGGCGGCGGCCCTGCGGCGTCATGACGATGCGCGTCGCGGGCGTTCGGTCCGTCGCCTCGACGGCGCGGACCGCGTCCCACACGGGCTGGCATTGCAGAACCATACCGGGCCCGCCGCCATATGGGGGCTGATCGACCTTGCCGTGACGGTCGTCCGTGTAATCCCGAATGTTGGCCAGGTGGTAGCTGACGGGTGCGGCCCGCTGCGGCGAATCTGCGGCCGCCCGTTTGAGAATGCTGGAGGCGAGCACCGGCTCGAACATCTGCGGGAACAGCGTGAGTACGTCGATGCGCATGCGTCAGGGTGTGGCGTCAATGCCGGTTGGCGAACAATGGTGACACGGTTGTCGACCGCGGTGCCTGTTCTGCAGTCACCGATGGGCCACGTGCTGACATTTCTATTTGGTTTCGGCCGTCAACCGACCTTCGCGCCGGGGGTCGGATCGACTCCGGCCTTGCGAAGCAGGCTCTTGACCGTGCGGCTGGGCTGGGCGCCGACGCTCAGCCAGTATCGGGCCCGCTCGGCGTTGAGCGTCAGGGCCTTCTGCGAGTCCTTCTCGATCGGATCGAAGTGCCCGATCTCCTCGATGGCTTCGCTGTCGCGGGCAGACCGCTGGTCCATCGCGCAAAGGCGGTAGAAGGGACGGTGACGGCGGCCGTATCGCTTCAATCTCAGCTTGACCAAGTCGAGTCTCCTGTATTCTCTGGCAGTATAACAATGTCGGCACGGTCAATCAATCCGGCCTCGCACGCCTTGTCTGCGGATGCCCGTTATCGGCCGGATGCGCTTAATTCGGATCGTCGATGCGGTCGATGACGGCGATACGACCCTACCGGCGCACCCTATCCATGCACCCGTGGGGCAGGAGGAAAAATGGACATGAAGCACTTCGATCTGGCCGTCATCGGGACCGGGCCTGCCGGGCAGAAGGCCGCCATCCAGGCGGCGAAGCTGGGCAAGCGGGTCGTCATCATCGAAAAGAGAAACGTCGTCGATGGCGCGGCGGTGAACACGGGGACGATCCCCTCCAAGGCCCTTCGCGAAGCGGTCCTGCACCTGACCGGTGCCAACAGCAGAGGCCTCTTCGGCGGCAGCCACCGCGTGAAGCGGCATATCACGATCAGCGATCTGATCGTCGTCAGCAAGCAGGTGATCCGCAACGAGCTGGAGGTCATCCGTGATACGTTCTACCGCAACGGCGTCGAGCTGATCTGGGGCGCGTCTCACTTTGAAGGTCCCAAGCTGCTGCAAGTCGTGCGCGAGGACGAGTCCGAGCTGATCACCGCCGACTTCATCGTCATCGCCACGGGAACGCGGCCCGCCCGGCCGTCGAGAGTGCCTTTCAACGACACGACGATATTTACCTCGGACCGCGTGTTCAATCTCGATCACCTGCCCAAGAGCATGATCGTGGTCGGCGCGGGCGTCGTCGGAACGGAGTACGCCTGCATCATGGCGACGATGGGCGTGCGGGTGACGCCACCACGTGCTGGGCTTCCTCGACCAGGAAATCGCCGAAGTCTTCCAGTACCACATGCGCCAGAAGGGGATGACGCTTCGTCTTGGCGAAAAGGCGGATCACATCGATCACTTGCCGCCGGACAACGGCACTGGCCCGCTGGTGCAGGCCACGCTCGAATCGGGCAAGCACATCCTCGCTCACACGCTGCTCTATGCCGTTGGTCGCCAGGGCACCTGCAAGGAGCTGGGCCTGGAGAACGTCGGCATCCCGTACAACGACCGCGAGCGGCTGGAGGTGAACGAGCACTACCAGACGGAAATCGAGCACGTCTACGCCGCCGGCGACGTCATCGGGTTTCCCGCCCTGGCGAGCACGGCGATGGAGCAGGGGCGCATCGCCGTGTGCCACGCGTTCGGCGTCGAAATCCAATCAATGCCGGAGCTGTTCCCGTACGGCATCTACTTCGTGCCCGAGATCTCCATGGTCGGCAAGACCGAGCAGCAGTTCACTGAAGAGGGGATTCCCTACGAGGCGGGCATCGCCCAGTACCGCGAGATCACCCGCGGCCAGTTGCTCTGCAACGACACGGGCATGCTCAAACTCCTGATCCACCAGGACACGCGGCAGATTCTGGGCGTGCACATCATCGGCACGGGCGCCACGGAACTGGTCCACATCGGCCAGGCGGTCATGGCCTACAACGGGACCGTCGACTTCTTCCTGCACAACGTGGTTAATTATCCGACGCTTGCCGAGTGCTACAAGGTTGCGGCGCTGAATGGGGTTAATAAGTTGCAGCTTGTCTGAGCTTCGAGAGGGATTCAAGAAGCGACGGAGCGACGGAGGGCGCAGGCGATCGACGCAGGGTCAGATCGTTCCCATTGGATCATTCCAGCAGGAATGCATGATCGGCACGCGGCACTCCGCCTGAACGGCGAGACGACGCCGCTGCATCGGACGTAAAGATCAACGATGAGCCACGTATACCCATAGAGATGTGGTCGCCCTGATTAACTCAGGTTTTGAGCCACCCCTTCGTCGCTCCGTCGCTTCGTCGCTCCGTCGCTTCTCCTTTTCGTCTGCCCTTCGCTTTCCCCCACCAATTCCAGCATCCGATTCAGCGCCACCAGCGACCACTTTTTCACCTGCGGATCCACCGTGATCCGATTCACCACCCGCCCCTCGGCAAGCTCTTCCAGCGTCCACAGCAAATGCGGCGTGTTGATCCGGATCATGGTCGTGCAGAGGCACTGGCACTCGGAGAGGATGCGCACGTGCACGCCGCGGCGCTCGGCCTGGTTGGCCAGGCGGTTGACCATGTTGACTTCTGTGCCGACCGCCCATCGTGTTCCGGGGCCGGCCTGTTCGATTGTCTTGAGGATTCCTTCGGTGGAGCCGGTCAGGTCCGCCTTCTGGACGACCTCGTGGCAGCACTCGGGATGTACGATGACGCGGACGTCGGGCCATTGTGCGCGGGCCTGGTCCACGTGCTCGGGCCGGAACAGCTTGTGGACCGAGCAGTGGCCCTTCCAGAGAATGAAGGTCGCGTCCTCGATCTGTGACTCGTCGCACCCGCCGAGGCCGTCGGCGTCCTTTGGATCCCAGACGCACATCTGCGTGGTGACGTCGTAGCCCATCGCGGCAGCGGTGTTGCGCCCGAGATGCTGATCGGGAATGAACAGGATCTTGATCATTCCCGCTGCCTGCTCGGGATCGCCCCCGATCGGCTCGGTGCCGCCGGCCAGCGCCCACTGAAACACGGTCCGGCAGTTGCTGCTGGTGCACACGGCGCCGCCGTGCTCGCCGCAGAATGCCTTGATCGCCGCTGACGAATTCATGTAGCAGATCGGAATGACGCGACCGCCACGCCGGGGAAACCCGGTGACCGCCAGCGTGTCGTGGATCTGTTGCCACGCATCGAGGGTGTCATCGTGATCGGCCATGTCCGCCATCGAGCATCCTGCCGAGAGGTCGGGAAGAATCACCGCCGTCTGCGGCGGCGTCAGGATGTCGGCGCTTTCGGCCATGAAGTGCACGCCGCAGAAGATGACGTAGCGGGCGCCGGCCTGCTGCACGCGTTCGGCCGCGAGCTGACTGAGCTTGAAGCTGTCACCGGTCAGGTCGGCGAACCTGATCACGTCGTCGTGCTGGTAGTGGTGGCCGAGAATGATCAGATCGCGCCGCAGGCTCGCCTTCCGGACCGTGATCGCGGCGACGAGGTCGTCGTCGCTCATCTGCGTCAGCCGTTGCGGCAGCGGGGGTTGCCAGATCATCGCTGTATTGTAGTTGACTAACCCGTCCCGGTCAGACGCTGCACGGTGTGGTCGAAGCGGCGCACCATCTGCTGCAACATCGAGTACACGACGACCACGTAGATCACGCAGGCGAACGCGGTGGCGAGGAACAGCGTCACGTGGCTCACCAAGTCCGGCCTTGCAAACTGGTTGACGTGTTCCCACGGATTGACCAGCATGACCATGCTCGTCGCCGGGCTGAACGCGTTGATGAACGCGCCGACCACCGGCACGGACAATGCCGCGTTCCAGCCACAGAACCCGGTCACGACGGCCAGCACGCCGATGAGCGAAATGGCCGGTACCACCGCCCCCAGGACGCTCTTCGACTTAAGGCTCCACACGAGCCCGATTATGATGCACAGGGCGACGAACGGGATCAGGATCAGCGCCAGCAGAATCGGCGATTCGATCGGCACGAGCAGGTGCCGGACGATGGAGGTTCCACCGAACCCTTGAGGCGTCGATCTGAACTTCGCGGTCTTCCAACCGGCGACGTATGCGATCAATGTGTAGGACGACACGAGCGTGATCGTCAGGATCGGCGCGGCCAGGGTCAGAGACAGAAAACCCGCCAGGCTGCGCAGTTTCCCCCCAGATGTACTGTTTCAGCGTGATCGGCGTGGTCAGAAGCAGATCCAGTGTGCCGTCCTCGCGCTCTGAGCTGACCGACCCCGCGCTCATGTAGATCGCGACCATCACGATGACCGCGGTTTCCACCAGCAACAGCGATTTCAACACGGCATGAAACGTATCGCCGGCGATCTGCCGGTCGTGGCACAACCACAGTGCCGCGGCCGCGGCGCCCAGACCGACCAACACGAACGCCCATCGGGCCAGGATGCCTCCGGTGTGATTGCCGCGCGTGTAGGCCTCGCACCACGCCACCGGGTTGCCGCGAACCTGCCGAGGTGCGCGGCGGCGCTCGCCCGATCCGCGAAGGCGAAGCCACCGACCCATGCGGCCACCGCCGGCTGACTGGCCCTGCGCTTTGAAGCGCAGGATGAGCGTGCTCCACACGATCAATACCGAACTGGCCACGCCGGTGAGCGTGGCGAACGCAGCGAACGGCCGGCTCAGGCACCATCGCAACAGCGGCGCGTACGCCACCAGGGAATCGGCCTCCGGGGGAACGTAACCCGCCGAACGCAGAGATGCCTCCACCACCAGCAGCGGGAGCAGCGGTGTCAGCCAGGTGATGCTGTTGGGGATGGCGGTGACCGGGCGCAGACCGAACCGATCCGCAAGGTAGATGGCCACCAGGTAGGCGGCGATCGAGATCACGATCACGAACACGAATACGGCCTTGCGGCCGCCGGATCGCACCACTGAAAGCGTCACCGCCACCGACCCGACCAGCAGCGCCAGCAGCGCCGAGGTGGCAAAGCACACGAACACGGCGCTGATGGGCACGCCGCCGAAAATCAACAGCACCGCGAACAGTGGCAGCCCGCTTAACAGAAGTGCCAGGACAAAGAAGAGCCTGCCCAGGAGCGAACTCAGGACGATCTGCAGGTTGCTCAGCGGTGTGGTCAGAAGAATGTCATACGTGCGCCCGGACTGTTCGCTCGCGATGGCGCTGGCCATGAATAGCGGCGACAGCAGGCAGATCAGGATGACCTGTCCATACCCGACGATCGCGAAGACAGTAGGTGCCGGCTTTGGCCAGGTCGGTCAATGACAGCGACCCGCTCATGCCCCCGCCGGTCATGAGCCCGAGCGTGACCATGGCGACCAGGGGGCCGAGGTATCCCAGACGCACCCACTGGTGCCGCATCCGTCGCGACCCACCGGCAACCGCCCGCACCACAAGCGGGTTGCCGGGAACGAGGAACCAGAACCAGCGCGCGAGGGGAGTCATTTGGGGAACAGGCACGAAGGCACGAAGGGGGGAAGGGGAGCAGCGCAAAGTCATGAACGCGCGTGGGCACGGAGAGTAGTCGAGTTTGGTTGGAGACGGAGCATGAAACTCCAGAGGGAAACGGATACCGCCGCTCGCGGTCTAATCGCGACGTGAGTCGCGACGTCCCCCCTTCGTGCCTCCGTCCCTTCCTCCCCTTACCATACCTCCATGTACATCCTCAAGGCCATTGATCTGATTAAATCTTATGGCGGCAGAACGGTCGTGGACCACGTGTCGTTCGATGTTGCTGAGGGCCACATCGTCGGCCTCCTGGGGCGCAATGGCGCGGGCAAGACCACCAGCTTCAGGATGGTCGTCGGGATGATCGGCGGCGAAGGCGGCCAGGTGATCTTCAACGGTCAGGACATCTCGTCCCTGGCGATGTACCAGCGGGCCCAGCTCGGCATGGGTTACCTCTCTCAGGAGCCCAGCGTGTTTCAGCGATTGAGCGTCGAGGACAACCTGCTCGCCATCCTGGAAACCCTCTCGCTGACGCGCGCCGAACAGCGAAAGCGTGCCGGCGAGCTGATGGACCAGTTCGACCTGCTCAAGCTGCGCCGCCAGCAGGCGCGAACGCTGTCCGGCGGCGAGCGGCGCAAGCTTGAGATCGCCCGGGCCCTGATCACCGAGCCGTCGCTGATCCTGCTCGACGAGCCGTTCTCCGGTGTCGACCCGGTTGCCGTCGAAGAGCTGCAGGCCGAGGTGCGCCGCCTGCGCGAGCGGCACCAGATCGCCATGCTCGTGACCGATCACAACGTGCAGCGCACACTTGAGATCGTCGACCGGGCGTACGTCATTTTCGAGGGCAAGGTCTTCGCCTACGGAACGCCCAAAGAGATCATCAATAACGATCAGGTGCGGAAGCTTTATCTCGGGTCGACGTTTAAGGGGGATGAGTTTGACTGATGGTGCGACCCGCTACCGCGGTCCGCAAGTCGAAAGTAGTGAGAGTCGAAAGTCGGGGAAATCACGTCGTGCATACTATTGAACTTTGAAGAAATAGGTTAACGGTATAATGCTCGAAAACCACGAATTGCCCAGCATGAACCACGTTCACTCCATGCAACATAATTCTTCAAAGTTCAATAGGACGGATGATGTGGCTGAATCCGGCGGCGCGCCAAAATCTGATCTGTCGCCGTGGCCGGTGCGCCTGCTGGTCTACGTGATCCTCGTGGTCGTCGCGCTGCTGGCCATACGCGTGATCGACAGTCACGCCATGTCGAAGCAGGGACAGGCGCCGCGTCCGGCGCCGAGCGGCGGGCCGTGAAGACGCGCCGCACTGCACAACCTCGTTCGCGCCCCAACTCACGCGCCGGCGGCCGGGGCCGCGCTTCTGCGCGACCTTCCGCGTCCGTTGATGCCATGGTGCCGGTGGAGTTCACCGACGCGTCGCGTGGCGTGCGCCTGCAGAAGGTTCTTGCCGAGGCCGCGGTGGCGTCGCGCCGGCATTGCGAGACGATGATCGAAGAGGGCCGCGTCACCGTGAACGGCAAGGCGGTCACCGCGTTGCCCGCGTGGGTGGATCCGGCGTCCGATCGCGTTGTCGTGGACGGCCGCGTCGTGAGCGGCGGTCGCAATGCGAAGCCGGCCGCCAGCGTCACCGTCGTCCTTCACAAGCCGCGCCACGTCATCTGCACCATGCATGATCCCGAGGGCCGCAAACGTGTCACCGATCTGGTCGACCTGCCGCAGCGCCTCTTTCCGGTCGGTCGCCTCGACGCCGACTCGACCGGCCTGATCCTCCTGACCAACGACGGCGACCTCGCCCACCGCCTGACCCACCCCAGCTACGAGGTGCCCAAGCAGTATCAAGTCAGCGTGCGCGGACGCCTCACCGAGGAGTCACTGCAACGCCTCAGAGAAGGTCTTCATCTGACCCCCCCCCGCGGCGCCGGCGCCCGGACCGGCGCCCGACGTGCATCGGTAGCCCAGGTCAAGTTGCTCGAGCCCGCCCGCAGCCGAACCGGCTCCACCGACAGCCGTTTGTCCCTCACACTCAGAGAAGGCCGCAACCGCCAGATCCGGCGCCTGCTCGCCCGCCTCGGATTCAAAGTGCGCCGCCTGCAGCGCGTCGCGATCGGCCCGATTCGCATCAAGGGCCTCGGCGTCGGCCAGTGGCGAATGATCACCGCCGCGGAACGGCGGCGCCTGCTCGCTGCGGTGGGCCTCGATAAGAGATGAAACCATTCCGAAAGATGTTGGCCTGACCCCGGGTTCTCTCGACTGTTGAATCGGGATCCGTTAAATTCAAGGTAGGTGGCGTATGCAATACAACGACGTCCTCGAGTTCGACTCAGAACGACAGGACTGCGGGCCGCAGCCCTGGTCCACGAATGTTCCGTACGCGACGAACTGCTGGACGACGAGGACGAGGAAGTCCAGCAGCGAGCGAAGCGCGGCGGTGACGACGATGGCGACGATCCGAGGGACACGCCGCCACCGGTGATCTACGGTGAAGAGATTGAGAGCCCCTGCGATCCGCAATACGTAGACGGGATCCCGTCGGCGAACGATTGCGATCCGAAGAGGCACGCTGTCAGCTCCACGTGCGCGGGAACGGTCACCGGCTTTATCTTCCCGGGTTCGAGGTGGGAAAACCGGCGCGGTATCCGGTCTGCAATCACGGAGATCAATCGGTCCTTCGAGTTCTTCGCGAAATACTGCATCTTCCTGAAGCTGGACCAGATGACCCTGAGCCGGCGCGACCTGCGGATGCTTCGCGCGTGGTATCGGCAGTGGTACCGGACGAAACTGCTGCCGGCCGTGGGCGGGGCCAGTCATTTGGGGACCATGTCGATCAATACGGATGTGATCAACGAGTATCGGGGAGCCATGTGGGACCTTCAGAAACGCGCCACCGACGGCGGCGTCAAGCTGCTGGTGATCTTCTGTGATGAATACATCAACGACTACCGCCCGAGCCTGGGTTCCTCCAACCGAAGAGACTCGCATCAGATCGGGATCATCTGGATCGATCGCAACAGCCCTTACATCCTCGCGCACGAACTGGTACACGCGTTCGGCAAGTCCGCCCCGGGAACGCCCGGCGCATTGACATGGGATCACAAGTCAGCCTGTCCGCGGGCGATCACGACCATCGCGAGGTCACGCCAGCCGATCGATCTGTCCAATCGCTTTCTGGACATCAAGGAGGACGTGGAGATCCGGGTGAATCGTGGCGGCAACGTGCTGGGATGCTCGGCCGGCGGTTGCCCTGCCAATTGATGGTGCCTCTCCTGAAACGAAGGGCTTGGTCCGAAACAGGGTCAGTTCTTCACAAAGATGCCAGTCATCTGTCGATAATGATGGATGGGCACAATGAATACGTTGATGTTCGGGATCCTCTTTGGATCCGTAGGTGTTGGATACTTCATCTACGGCAAGAAACAGGAACGGCTGATTCCGTTGGTCGCGGGCACAGGTCTTTGTGTGGTTCCCTATTTCATTTCCAATCTCTATGCGATGGTCATCGTCTGTACGATCATCGCTGCCACGCCCTGGCTGGTGAGAGAATAATGTGATCACGGGACTGCATCATGTTCAGGTGACCGTTCCCACAGGTGCTGAAATTCAGGCGCGTGAATTCTATTGCGGTGTGCTTGGTCTCTCGGAAATTCCCAAACCTGAAACATTGAGACAACGTGGCGGCTTGTGGCTGCGGGTGGGTCACTGTGACATTCATATCGGCACCGAAGACGATGTAGATCGCCGTCGAACGAAAGCCCACGTTGCTTACGAGGTCGATGATCTTGCGTTCTGGCGGGAGAAGCTGCGAAGTGAAGGGATCGAGATCATTGAGGGTGTGGCAATTCCTGGGTTCGAACGTTTTGAATTTCGAGATCCGTTTGGGAATCGGGTAGAGATGATCGAGCGAATCGCATGACCGTGCGATGGAGATCAGAAGTCAATGGACCGAGTTATTAATTTCTTTGTCGAGAACTTTCCGTCCTGGACGGCGATCTACATCGGAGGGCCGGCGGGTATCGTGTGGGCGTCGTCGTGGCTCTGGCTTGCGGGGTATCTCAAGAAAATATGCGGTTTACGTACGGGTTACACGCGTAAGATCTTCCGCTTTGCAGTTTTCTTCAGTGTCGCTCTGGTGCAATGGCTGTGGGGTACCTCCGCGGTCTGTCTGTTCGGGGGCATGACCAGCCTCGTCGTGCTCTTTGCGATTGTCCGGGGTCGGGGGCACGTGATGTACGAGGCGATGGCCCGAGAGAAGGATGAGCCGCACCGAACGCACTACATTATTGTGCGTATGTCGCAACGCTGTTGGGAGGGTTGTGTACCAACATTTGGTTCGAATCGATTGCTGTCGTCGGAGTTCTGGTGACGGGGTTGAGAGATGCCGTCGGAGAGCCGGTGGGAACCAGATTCGGGCGACATACGTACAAAGTACCCTCACTGCGTTCGGTCGCGGCGACGCGCAGTTGGGAGGGGTCAGGGGCCGTCGTGATCATGTCCGCGATAGCGATCGCCCTGGGTCTGCTGCTGACTCCGCGGATCGATATGACGCCGTGGCATCTGGTTTCCGTTCCTGTCTTGGCTCTGGTGTGCGGCGTGGTGGAGGCGGCTTCACCGCACGGGTGGGACAATATGACGATGCAGATAGTCCCTACGTGGATTGCGGCAACGATGCTGTAGAATTGTTTTGACATTTCTCTTGGATTTCTGGGGGCTCGCTGCGCTCGACCCCAGCCACCCGGACGATCGGGTGGCTGGGGCAGAACGAAGTGATGCGCCAGTTGATTGCGATTGGCAATACGCTATATCCAACGTAAGAACTCTCCAGCATTGCATGAATGCCGAATGGTGTCGGGCCGGCAAGCCTGTTGTGCCTTCGGACGCATGCTTTGATTCAACTATAATGAGCAAAGAGCAAAGATTCTGGAGGCGTCCATGGTCCCTGATGAAGCACAGCGGCAGTCGTTCACGAAGCACGGTTTCATGATCGTCCCGGAGTTTCTGGACGACGCCGAACTCGAACTCGTCCGCAGCGCCTGCGACCACGAGGTGGAACGTGTCGCCCAGGACATGCGAAGCAGCGGGGTGTCGCAGCGGGGGATCAACATCCTCGATCGCAAGTACTTCATCAGTAACGCTCGGCTACAGCGTCCCGAACTGGGCCGTGTCATCTTCAGCGACAAGACCGAGGCGATATGCCGCGCGATCATTGGCGACACCGCCTATCTCCACAACGAACAGTTCGTGGTGAAAATGATGGACCAAGCGACGAGTTTCGCCTGGCATCAGGACAGCGGGTACTCGGTGCACGAGGGCGGCGCCGCGCCGCACGAGCCGTACCTGACCTTCTGGATCGCACTGGATGACATGAGCGAAGCAAACGGCACGATCTCTGTCATGCCGTTTACGCGACACGCTCCATCACGTGAGATTCTGAAGCACAACTGGAGTGATGAGGCGCATGCCATGGTGGGGTACGACGGCGACGACCCCGGCGACCTCGTGGAGGTTCCTGCCGGGACCCTGGTCTTGTTTTCCAGTCGGCTGCTTCACAGGAGC
>CAUZBA010000055.1:0-12090 GCA_963577635.1 Phycisphaerae bacterium | reverse complement strand
GCGCGGCGCGCCTTTGTCTGGTCGAAAGGGGGCATGGCCGACCTGAACGAGCTTATCGGTCGCAATTCGCCGTGGATCCTCGAAGAAGCGACCGCCATCAACGACGTCGGACAGATCGTCGCATTCGGCCGGGCGGCCGACGATGTGGGCACGACACGCGCGTTCCTGCTCGAACCGCTGTTCCCCGACCTCGTCGCCGAGTGGTCGCCGCGCCGGGCGCCGCAGACGCTGATCCCCGGCGACAAGATCGTCGCATCAGTGCGCGTGGCCAACCGCGGGCCCGGCCCGTCCCTGGGCCGAACATCAGTCGAGGTCTATCTTTCCGACGACGCGACGCTCGACACGGCCGTCGATCGCCTGGTCCACGTGTCGCCGAACGTGCCGGTCAACCTCGAGACTGGCGATCAGCGCGCACGCAAAGTCACCTTGACGCTTCCCGGCGACGTGCTGCCGGGCGATTACCAGTTCCTGATACGGGTCGACGGCGCCAACGTGATCGACGAAGGCGGTCTGGATGAGAACGTCGCCTCGAGTGCCGAGATTCATCAGGTCGCCTGGCAATTTGGCCGCCTTCCGGCGCGGTCAGTGGCCAAACTGACACTGGAACAACCCGACCATGACGATCCGTCGCAGATGACGACGGTCACCTACAGTCTCCGCGGTGCCGGAACCGGCGAGGTGACGCGTCACGGCGACGACTTTGATTTACAGTTGAGCGGTACCGATCGCCATACATCGGCCACGATGAAAGTGGCACAGCGACAAGGCCGCGGGCACATCCGCCACATCGACGTTGACGGATCGATCAACAAGTTGATCGGCCGCCAGACGGTCCTTCGCGGCAACGTGACAATCGGCGAGGCGATGAACGAGTTGCATTTGGACGACGCCGTGGGCGGCAGCAGCGTGGTCGTCGGTTCCAGCGGCCGCCGGCGTGAGTCGACCCAACTCACCTTCGGCCACGTCGAGAACCTCAGCGTCCAGAGCGACATCAGGATCCGATCGCTCGAAGCTCTCGACTGGATCAACAAGAACGGTCCGGCGCCGATGATCGTCGCGCCCGCGGTCGACAAGGTGGACATCACGGGCCATCGCGGGCGCGATCTCGACGGCGACTTCGCGGCAGGATTCGTGGTGGGGGAAGGCCCCGGGTCGACGGCGCTTGGCGACGTCACCGTGGCCGGCGCCATCACCGGCGGCTGGTGGGACATTCGCGGCGACATGGATTCTCTGGACGCCGGCGAGATTCTGTTTCACGACGACGTGCAGAACCCGATCTGGTCCGCCCTGGTTGACGGCGTGATCGAGTCGTTCACCGTCGCCGGAAGCGCCGGCGGTGCGGTCACCGCATGGTCGATCGGAAGTCTGATCGTCGGCGAAGACCTGGTGCACGCGCTGGTCAGACTGACACGCGCCGCAGCGCCGCCCGGCGCCGCGTCGCCGGTCCTCGACCGCATGACGATCGGCCGGTGGATGGATCACGTGTCCGTCTATTCCAGAGCCGACCTGGGCGCGATCCGGGCCGGGGCGATGCGCTATACCCGCCTCCACGCCGGCGTGCGCGATGGCGTGATTGGCCTGCCCGCCACGGCGGGTGACTTCGACGCGCTCGCATCGATCGATTCCGTGAAGGTGACCGGGCACAGCGGCCCTGGACCCGCGGTGGTCGACAGCGAATTCGCGGCATGGCAGATCGGATCGATCGTCGCCGCAGACGCCTCCTCCGCCGCGGGCGAAATCCCGCTTCGCGCCGCCGCCCACGAAATCAAGTCGCTGTTCTACAGGGATGCCGGCGAGGTCCTGCGTTTGCGTCGGCCGGCCGATTTTCCCGCCCGGATCGACAGCCCCAGCGTCCTGGTGCGATTGGTGTAGCACCCTGCCCACCCCTATCATGGATGTCTTCACGAGCACCCCCGGGGCGCCGCGGACGACCATGCCTTCACCAGACGATCGGCACTACACCGAGACACACGAGTGGCACAAGCTCGAGGGCGGCGAGGTCACCATCGGCATCAGCCGGTTCGCCGTGGATGAACTGACGGACATCACCTTTCTGGAATTCAGCCGCAACGAAGGGCAGATCAAGGCGGGCGAGAGCTTCGGCGAGATCGAGTCGGTCAAGACCACCAGCGAGTTGTACAGCGGCATCGACGGTACCGTGACCGCGGTGAACGAGCAGGTCGTCGAAGATCCCTCGATCATCAACCAGGACCCCTGGGATCGGGGCTGGCTGGTCAAGCTCAAGCCCGATGACGAGTCCCAGGTCGGCCGGCTGCTCGATGCGTCGGCGTACGACGCACAGATCGGCGAGGCATGAGGGCGCGAGGGCCGCACCGGGAGAGAACGAGCCGATGATCGTCGACGTACACACGCACATCTGGGATTCTCCGGATCAACTGGGCCCGGATGCGACCGAGCGCATCCGCCGCGGCGCTTACGAACCGTGGGATCGGCCCGACGCGGCGCCCGATGCCCACAGGCAGGCGATGGAACGGGTCGACACCTGCATTGTCCACGGTTTTGTCAGCCAGCGCCTGGGCGCGAACATCGGTATCGAACAGGTGGCCAGACATGTTGACGCGGGCGACGGCACGGTCCTGGGCTTCGCGGGGATCGATCCGATGGCGCCCGATTACCTGGATGACCTGGACCGGGCCGCAGACGCCGGCCTCGTGGGGGTCACGATCAGCCCCGCCGCCCAGGGTTATCACCCAAGCCACACCAGCGCTGAAGCACTTTACGCACGCTGCGCCGCGATGGGCTTTCCCATCATGGTCCACCCCGGCGCGCAGTTTTCGGCCGATTCGACGATGTCCTTCGCCCAGCCGCACCTCCTTGACGAGGTCGCCCGTCAGTTTCCGAACCTGAGGCTGATCATCGCCCAGGTCGGCCACCCCTGGATCGATCCGACACTGGCGCTGATCGCAAAGCACGCGAACGTCTGGGCCGACGTGTCCGACCTGGTCCTGCGGCCATGGTCCCTTTACAACACGCTTCTCGCCGCACAACAGTTGGGCGTCATCGACCGCCTCCTGATTGGGAGTGATTTCCCCTTCTGCACGCCGGAGCGTGCGATCACGACCATCTATTCGATCAACACGTTCACGCAGGGCACGAACCTGCCCAGTGTGCCCCGTGAACACCTGCGGGCCATCGTCGAGCGCGATGCGCTGGCGTGTCTGGGACTCACGCCGGGGCGGCTGATCGCCGCGGTCGAACCGGGACCGGCAGCGCCCGCGGCCGATCGCGAAGCCGTGTCGCAGGTCGACACGGGCGACCCACGGTGACACCCGAACCATGACCCGATCCGTCTCGCCATGACCCGATTCTTGAACGCATCGTCGATCGCATGTCGTACGCAGTGCCGGACCACGCGCATGGTCTGCGCGCTTTTCGTCCTTGCATTTGTTCTGCCGTGCGGTTGCAGCACGTTCTGGCTCGGGCGCACCGGCGGCAGGCTCCACATCGAAAGTCAGCTTGACCAGGGGACGATCCTGAGCGGCGGGTTCGAGACCGGACTCTACCGTTTCGATGGCCCCAACGAAGTCACGGTACTGCTGTTCGACGGACCGCCCGAGGCTCCGTCGCAGGCCATGGCGATCCGGATGCTCTGGCAACCCCGGGCCGGGCGCACGCCCATCGACCCCAGCGCGACCAACGCGACCGTGCACTACGTCATCATGTCCGACACCGGTCAGATGGGCGTCTACGGCGGGGCCGGCTACCTCTTCACCCACTCGACGCCCGGCAGCGCGACCTTCAGCGCCGGCCTCTGGCAGGCTAACCTCAGCCTGAGCGACCAGTCCGAGGGGTTTTCCGATCTGCTCGGCCAGGCCATCATCCAGGGGAGCTTCACGGCCCGCCGCGACGACATGGCGACGACGCAGGCCCTGCGCCGCCTGCACCAGCTCGTGCAACAGAACCTGGGCTACCCGCGGATGGTGCGGGCGCCGGCGTCCGTCGACCTTCTATCGAGTGACGCGACGCAGTAAAACAATTCACCCGTTCACCTGGGATTCACATGTTGGGCTTTGGCAGGAATGTCACCCTATCGCCGCTTCTCCTGATCGGCATGTTGGTCCTGGGCGGAGTCTGCGCCGGCCATTCGCGGGCACAGAGCGAGGCAGACGAGTCGGCGAGTGTCGCGGTCCGGAGTCCGGAATCCGCGAACCTCGAAGAAACGGTTGCACCGAGCCGCTTCGTCGCAACCGTTGACAAGCTCGAAAAGACGCTCGACACGGCGTTTCAGGGCGTCGTCGGAGTGCTTGCCACGCTCCTTTTTTTCAGTGTGCTGGGCCCGAACTATCCCTTTCCGTTCGTCGTGGCCGTGCTGGTGGTCGGCGCGATTGTCTTTACGGTGGCCCACGGCTTTATCAATTTCCGCGGGTTCTGGCACGGGATTCAGCTCGTGCGCGGCAAGTACGCCGAGGCCGACGATCCCGGTGACGTGTCACATTTTCGCGCACTGACCAGCGCCCTGTCGGCCACGGTGGGCCTGGGCAACATCGCCGGCGTGGCCATCGCCATCACCGCCGGTGGGCCGGGCGCGGTGCTCTGGATGATGTTTCTCGGTCTGTTCGGGATGTCTTCGAAGTTCCACGAGTGCACGCTCGGGCAGCTGTTCCGCCAGTTCAACCCCGACGGGTCGGTTTCCGGCGGTCCGATGCACTATCTCGACAAGGGACTTAAACAGAAGGGTCCCGCCTGGGGGGTACTGGGCAAGGTGCTGGCCATCATGTCGTGCGTCATGATCATCGGCGGGTCCCTCGGCGGCGGGAATATGTTCCAGGCGAATCAGGCGTTTTCGGCGTTTCACGCAACGTTCATCGAACCGCCCACCGCCGTATCGACCGAGGCGCCGACCGACGCCGCCTCGGTGCGGGCGCAGTCGCCGGCCGGCGCACCGACCGTGTTGACCGAGGCGCGACTGGCGCGACTCCGCGTCAGTGCGCTCTTCGGTATTGCGCTGGCGTTTCTTGTCGGTCTGGTGATTCTCGGCGGCATCACCCGCATTGGAGCGGCCACATCACGTATCGTTCCGGCCATGTGCGGCATTTATGTGGTCGCGTCACTGAGCATCATTTTCTTCAACCTCGGCCGAGTTCCCGAAATGATCGGCACGATCTTCGCCGGAGCGTTCAACCCCTCAGCGGCGTTCGGCGGCATCGTGGGCGTGATGGTGCAGGGCTTCAAGCGGGCGGCGTTTTCGAATGAAGCTGGCCTCGGCAGCGCCGCCATCGCCCACTCTGCCGCTAAGACCAAGGAACCCGTACGCGAAGGGCTGGTGGCGCTGCTCGAGCCGTTTATCGACACCATCGTCATCTGCTTCATGACTTCCATGGTGATCCTGATCACGAAGGCGAATCTCGAGGAAGGGCTCGAGGGCGCCGCGGTCACAACCTTCGCGTTCCGCTCCCTTTCCGAGTGGTTCCCCGCGATTCTGACCGTCTGTATCGTGCTGTTCGCCTATTCGACGATGATCTCCTGGTGCTACTATGGCGAACGCGCCTGGTCCTATCTGTTCGGATTCCGGTCGCTGGTGATCTTCCGAATCCTGTTCGTCTTCTTCGTCTTCTTCGGTTCGATCATGAATCTCGGCAGTGTGCTGGATTTCTCGGATCTCATGATTCTCTGCATGGCGTTTCCCAACATCGTCGGCGGCATCATCCTGATACCGCTGGTCAGGAGGCATCTGAAGGATTACTGGTCGCGTTACCGGTCGGGGCAGATGACACCGCGGCCTGATCGGTAGCACCAGATGATTGACACGCTCGCACGATAGAGAATCACTCACACCGACTGATCCGCCTGACTCCGTGAAGAACGGGAATCGAAGGTCGAAACGTCGTGAGACGCACGCGGAATGAATGACACCCAAGCCGCCACCGAAGGGAGTCTGCCGCTGGCCGTACGCAGCTTGGTGGGCGGCTTGCTCATGGGGCTGGCCAATCTCGTGCCGGGGATCAGCGGCGGCACCATGCTGCTGGCTGCCGGCATCTACCCGCAGATCATCGAGGGCATCGCCGAGGTCACAACGCTGCGCTTCCACCGGCGCTCGCTGCTGGTCCTCTCGTGCGTAATCGGTGCGGCCCTGGTCGCCATCGTCGCCTTTGCCGGACCGATCAGGAATCTGGTGGTCCACCACCGGTGGGTGATGTACAGCCTGTTCATCGGACTGACGCTCGGCGGCGTGCCGGTCGTGTGGTCGCTGATCGGCAGGCGCACCGGCGCCACATGGATCGGCGCCCTGTGCGGCTTCTGCTGCATGGCCGCCCTGGCCTGGGTGCAGACATCGGGGCTCGGCGAAGACACCGGCGACCAGCAGGGCTTCGTGCTCTTCCTGATCGCCGGCGCCGCGGGCGCCAGCGCGATGATCCTTCCGGGCGTCAGCGGCGGGTACCTGTTGCTTGTCCTGGGCACGTACGTACCCATTCTCAGCGCCATCGATCACTTCAAGGAACTGTTGAAGAACTCGGGTCAGAACGCGGACTGGTCGCCTGTCATCGAGATCATCCTGCCCGTGGGGATCGGCGTCGTGGTAGGTGTCGTGGTCGTCAGCAACATCCTGCGATTGGTGCTGGCTCGCTACGAAAAGGCCACGCTCGGCGTACTTCTGGGCTTGTTGATCGGGGCCGTTGTCGGTCTCTGGCCATACCAGCAGGGACACGAGCCGCAAGTCGGCGAGGTGTTTCGAGGGCGCGTCGTGACCGCCGACCACCTTGAGAAGATCCGCGAGAAGCCGCACCGGTACCCCACGCAGACTTTCGCGCCGTCTTCGGGCCAGGTCGTCGGTGCGATCGGACTCGTCATGATCGGATTCGCCGCCACGGCGGCGATCGCCCGGTTCGGATCGGGACGCGGGCAGCGCGGAGCGTGAAGCGACAGGGTGAGCGTGCCCCCGCCGGAACTCCGCCAAAGTGGTTGAGGAATCGCGAAAGTTCCTGCGCATGGCGCGCCGAGGTTACGGTCACGGATCCTGATGCCGCGGCCATTGTTCGCCGGAGTCACACCCATGAATGTCCTCGTCACCGGCGGCGCCGGCTACATCGGATCGCACGCGGTCAAACGGTTTCGTGCCGCGGGGCACGGCGTGGTCGTCCTGGACAACCTCGACCGGGGCCACCGCGCCGCGGTGCCCGCCGACGTGCCGTTCGAGCAGCTGGACCTGAGACAGACCGAGGCCGTCGGCAACGCGTTGACGCACCATCGGATCGAGACGGTCTGCCACTTCGCGGCACTGACCTACGTGGGCGAATCGGTCGAGCATCCGCTGCGCTACTACGACAACAACTGCGCCGGGTCGCTGAGCCTGTTGCAGGCGATGCAGACCGCCGGCGTCAAGCGCATCGTCTTCAGCAGCACGGCGGCGACGTACGGGCAGCCGCTGACGATGCCCATCGTCGAGGACACGCCGCAGGTGCCGCTCAATCCATACGGCTTCTCGAAGCTGGTGGTTGAGCGGATGCTGCGCGACACGGTCGCATCGGACCCGCAGTTCGCGTTCACGGCCCTGCGCTATTTCAATGTCGCGGGATGCGCTGCCGACGGGTCACTCGGCGAGGATCACGATCCGGAAACCCATCTGATCCCCGTGCTGATTCACGCGGCCCTGGGCAAGCGCGACGGCGCGACGCTCTTCGGAGACGACTACCCCACGCCGGACGGCACGTGCATCCGGGATTACATTCACGTCGAAGACCTTGTCGACGCCCACGTCGTGGCGGCCGAAGCGTTGCAGCCCGGCGACCAGCGCTTCTACAACCTGGGAATCGGTCGTGGCCACAGCGTCCACGAAGTGGTCGAATCGGCGCGGCGGATCACCGCCGCAGCCATCAAGGTCGATGTCGGGCCGCGCCGACCCGGCGACCCCGCAAGCCTCTACGCCAGCCCCGACAGGATCAAGAACGAACTCGGCTGGACGGCAAAGATTGCAGACCTGGACGAAATCGTGGAAAGCGCATGGCGCTGGTTCAAGAACCACCCGGATGGGTATGAATTGCCGTGAGAGGGGAAGCGACCAAGCGACGATCGGGAAAAGCGACGGAGCGACGGAGCGACGAAGGGGGGCGGGCCAACGGACTAAGACGATCCAGCCGACACGCGGATAGTGACTCGATCTAAAGCAACCGGCAGCCGAAGCGGCCCCACTCCCGATCCACCACCCTCCGTCGCTTCGTCGCTCCGTCGCTCCGTCGCTTTCGCGTTACTCCTATGATTCCGGACGGCAATCACGCACCTCGCATCTGAAGCGTACTGGACGCACGGCCCATGTCCCTTCCCACATACTGCCTGGTGCTCGGCGTCGTGGAGTTGCTCTTCGCGCTCCCCATGCTCGTCAGACCGCGGCAGGCGGCGAAGTGGTTTCTCGATCTGAAGAATAATGACCCGATCGTCCGCATTGTCTCGGCGCCCTTCCTGATCATGGGGATCCTCGTCCTGTCGCAAGACGCCACCGTCGGCTTCCACCTCGCCGGTCTGGCGCGGCTGCTTGTCTGGTTGATCTGCGTCAAGAGCCTGATCCTCTGCTGGTGGCCCCTGAAGCACGCGCGCTTCGCCGAGAAATTTCTGACCGGCTTGCTCACGCAATACCTGGTGGGCGCCGTGGGCGCCGCGTGGGGGCTGTTCTTTCTGCTGGCCGCCGTGGTGCTATGAGCCTTAACCGCCCAACGGATCAACGCCGGTGGCGCGGCGCGGTCCTCTGTCTTGTGCTGATCGCGGCCACCCTGGGGGTCTATATCCAGGTGCTGCGCTTCGATTTCGTGCTGTACGACGACCCACAGTTCGTCACCAAGAGCGACCTGGTCCGTGGCGGGCTGACGGCCCAGGGAATCGCCGGGGCGTTTTCGGGCCAGGGCGCGGACTACTGGCGACCGATTTCCTTTCTTTCGCACATGCTCGACAGCGACCTCTCGCGCATGTTTGCGCCCGCGCCGGGCATCGGTGCTCCCGAACACCCACCGGAACTCAATCCGGCCGTGCACCATGCGACGAGCGTGGTGTTCCACCTGGTCAACACAGTGCTGCTGTTCGGACTGCTGCACGCGATGACGGGCGCCATGTGGCGCAGCGTCATGGTCGCGGCCCTGTTCGCCCTGCACCCCCTGCGCGTCGAATCGGTGGTCTGGGTAACCGAGCGCAAGGACGTTCTGAGCATGTTTTTCTCCCTCCTGGCGATCCGGGCATACGTCGCGTACGCCCGGCGGCCTTCCATCGCGCGGTACGTGCTCGTGGCGGTGCTGTTCGCGTTCGGGCTGATGTCCAAGCCGATGGTCGTCACGCTCCCGCTGGTGTTTCTGCTGCTGGACTACTGGCCGCTCGAACGCCTCGGGTCGATCCCGACCGGCTTGCGTCTTCTGGTCGAGAAACTCCCGCTGCTCCTACTCAGCGCCGCGTGCGGCGTCTTCACATATGTGGTGCAGAAAGACATCGGCGCGGCCGCGGGTTCCGATCTCATTCCATTGCATCTGCGCGTCGCCAACGCCCTGCTGTCGTACGTACGGTACCTGGGCAAGGCGTTCTGGCCCGCCGACCTGACGGTCTACTACCCGCACATGACGCTGCCCGGCGCGGCGCCGTGGTCGGGCGCGGGGATCGTCGGCGCTGCGGGGCTGCTGGCGGTCGTCACGCTGGCGGTGCTCCTCGCCCGACGTCACCGCTACGCCCCGGTCGGGTGGTTCTGGTACCTGGGGACGCTCGCGCCGATCATCGGCGTGATCCAGGTCGGCAGCCAGGCCATGGCCGATCGCTACACCTACGTGCCCATGGTCGGGTTCTATATCCTCCTGGTCTGGGCTGCCGCCGACCTGATCGAACGGTGCCCGTTGAAGACCCCAGTCTTCCGCGCGGTGGCCGCGACGGTCGCCGTGGCGATTCTCGCCGCCCTCGCGATCGGCTCATGGCGCCAGGCCAGAGTCTGGCGCGACTCGGTGACCCTCTTCGAAAACGCGGTGAGGATCCATCCCGGTGACCCGCGCATGCGGACGAACCTCGGTTTCGCCCACCAATACGCGGGCCGGTACGACGAGGCCTACACACACTACGCGCGCGCGGTGGAACTGGTGCCGGACTTCGGCCTGGCGTACCAGTACTGGGGCACTGGCCTCATGGCACAGAATGAACCCGAGCAGGCGAGCAACCGGTTTCGTCAAGCGCTACGGCACCTACCGAACAGCGCCGTGTCGCACCGGGAACTGGGCCGCGCGCTTGGCAAAATGAACAGGCTCGACGAGGCCGTCGAACACTTCGAGGCGGCGATCCGAATCGATCCCGGCGACGCCGACGCGTTCACCGGCCTGGGCATCGCCTGTCGACGTCTGGATCGGCTCGACGAGGCGGTCCGCAACCTGCGGCGCGCCGTCAAAATCGATCCCCGTCACGCCAGGGCACAGCAGGAACTGGGCGGCCTGCTGTTCAATCGCGCCGACAGCGATGCGGCGATCAACGAGGCGCTGACTCACTATCGACGGGCACTGGAAGTTGATCCCAACCACGCTTTGACCCATCGGAACGTTGGTGTCTGCCTGATGGAACTGGGGCGAATCGACGAAGCGATCGGCGCGTTGCGACGCTCGCTGCAGTTGAATCCCGACATGTCCGATGCCCGGTTGGAATTAGAAAAGGCGATGAAGATGAAGATTTCCGATGGCGGAGCCTCGTCATCGCCTGGTCGAAGGACTCCCGGGGCGGGCGAAGCACCATGACCGTCACTCCCGATCCGCGTCGATGGCTCGACGCAGCCCGACTGCGCGCCGTCGCGGCCCTGGTGGTCGTGGTCCCCGCAGGGTTCTCGGCGAAGTATTACCGCGGGCCGAGCCAATGGTGGATCAACAACTGGGGCTCGAGTTTCGCTTATGAAATCTTTTTCATGCTGCTCGCGTTCGTCGTCGTTTGCAAGCGCAGCGCCGCCGTTCCGATCGCCGTCGCCGTCTGCCTGGTGACCTGTCTTCTGGAATTCGCTCAGCGCTGGACGCCACCGTGGCTTACGGCCATCCGGGCCACCTTCATCGGCCAGTGCATTCTTGGGAACGTCTTCACGTGGTGGGACCTACCCGCCTACCCGATCGGCTGTATCCTGGGATGCCTGCTGCTGCGGCGCCTGTCCCGTCGTGCTGATTTCGAGGTTCAACCCTAGTTGACGCATCCACGCCCTCGCACTCGTACTCGCCATCCACGGTGCCGGCACGTCCGGATCGCCCTGGCGCTTTTGATCACCTCGTGCGGACAGCCCCAGGCGCCGCGGCGCGCCCCGGACACGATCTCACTATCACATCCGCGGTCGCTCCCGCCGGCGACAACCATTCGAACGACGATCAACGACGGTCACCTGTTCGTTCCCACCACTGTCAACGGCCGCCGTGCGGGGATGTTCATGCTGGACACCGGCAGTTCCCTGACGGTCATCGGCCAGGGAACTGCCGAGCGCATGTCACTTCCTGAATCCGGCGGTGGCACGGCCATGGGAATCGGCGGACCTGAGAAATTTTCTTACCGCCATATCAACAGCATCGCGATAGGCGAGCTGACACTCACCGAATCGCGACTGGCGTGCCTGAGCCTGTTCCGATTTCGACGTCCGGTCGGGATTGCCATCAACGGCGTGATTGGATTCCCGGCGCTGCAGTACGTTCCCTTCGCCATCGATCAGCAGACCGCAACGCTTACCGTGTTTTCCCCCGACTCGTTTCGTCCGCCCGGTGACGGCCACGCGGAGCCGCTTTCGATCGACGGCGGGATCCCCAGCGTGCTCGCCCGGGTCGGCAACGATCATCAAGTGCGGCTGATCCTTGACACGGGTGATATGTCTCACCTGACGTTGCCACGCTGGTGCCTCGACCGGTGGCCGGACATCGCCGCCGTGTCTTCGACCGGACACAATCGGTCCATAGGCGTCGGCGGCACGGTCGACGGCATCCGCACATGGGCCTCGGCGCTGAAGATCTTCGGCCTCCAGTTGAACGGTGTGGAGGTCAGCTTCGATCCACAGCCCATGGCGCGGGGCCGACGGGTGGCGATCGGTCGGGTGGGCAATGGCATCCTGAAGCATTTCCGACTTACGTTCGACGTGCGAAGGCGAATCGTCTGGGCGCAATG
>CAUZBA010000054.1:0-12379 GCA_963577635.1 Phycisphaerae bacterium | reverse complement strand
GATGAAAAACTTCGCCAGAAGGTTGTCGAGGTCCCCAGCACGATTCGGGACGCCAATGATGCGACCATTCGAGTATCAATAACGGGGTTAGAGAAGAAATACGACAGGGAGTGTCTCTTGTCCAACGGAACGTACCGAAGGATTGTCATACCGATTGATTCTTTGAAAACGAAAGCGGATTTGAGAATAGCAATACGCTCAGCGTATTCGGAAAGAAAACTTCGACTTCGATTGGACTGTTTCTCCTTCTTCCCGTCACGGTAGGGACGGACCTTTCGGGACGGCCCACACACAGATCCCGGCGAGCCGAACTGCCGCATCCACCTTATCTGACTGTCTTCACCTTCCACGTCTCCCAATGCGGGCGCGTCAGGTCGACGTAGACGATGCGGTGCAGGTCTTCGGATTGCCACATTCGGTCCCAGGTCTGGCGGTGATCGACGAAGCGTTTGCCCTCGTAGTTCACGGTAACGCCCCACAGCTTCAGGCGGCCTTTGGCGCCGGGAAGGTACACCGTGTTCAGGCGGCGCAGGAGTGTCGCGGGGATCTCGAACGAGAATGGATCGCTGCGGTTGCCGCCCGGCTCAACCGAGCCGATCACCGTACCGTTGAAGCGCAGCTTGTACGGTCGATCCAGTCCGAAGATCGTGCCGGTCAACACCGCGGGCCCGGCGGCCGTGAACGGGGCTTGCCGTTCCGTGAAGACGAGGCACGGCTGTGTGAGCGCCCAGACGCCGTCCGGCCAGGTTGCCTTGACGACGAGATCGTGAAAGCCGGCGGCAAGATCCGCCGTCGTGACCGTTGCCTCTACATCGGACCAGTAACGCCGCCTTGTCCGTGTCACCTCGAGGCGTTGTCCGCCAATACTGACGCCGATGTGGCGGATGCGGCCTCGGGGGTCGAATGCCTGGGCCCTGACCGTGAACGTTTCGGTGTCGCGAATCGTCGCGTGCTTCCGCGGCGTATTCAGGATGATGGCACGGTCCTCGCCCAGCCCCTTGTAGAACGTGTCAAAGCGATCCTCCTCGACGACGACGATTCGATATCCGTGCGGCCGGCCATCGTGGAGTTGCCCGGTCGTGGCACGGCAGTCGCCGGCGCTGAGCATCGTTCGATTTCCCATCATGGGACCTTCGATGTGCGAATGTCCGAAGAGCATCAGATCCTGACCGAAGTCCATGAACCGTTGTTGTGACGGCACCCAGACCGGATCGTGGCAGTTCACGATCAGGCGACTGTCCGGGGGCTGTAGGCTCAGTTCCGATTCCATCCAGCCGCGCATCGCGGGGGAGTAACGCACCATGTTTCCTTGGAAGACCTCGCCCCATTCCAGGCCGATGACGTGCACATTGGCGCAGGTGAACGACCAATATTTCGGACAGATGTACTTCTCCCACGCCTTCAGTCCGAACATCGGGTGCCGGGCTGCCTCGGGCCGGATCGGCCCATGGGTCGCGCCCCCGCGCATCATGAAGACATCGTGATTGCCGGGCACCATGAACAGCGGCGCTTCGGCCTCATCCAGCGCCTGGCGAATCTTGGCGAATAACCGCCGCGCCTCGGGCATGTTCTCGAGGCGGGCGTATTGATCGATGAAGTCGCCGGTGGCGACATAGAACTTCGGCGCCAGGCCGTGACGGCCGCACTCTTGCGGGATGATCTTGCACGCTTCAAGCACGAAGCTGTGCGGGTCGGTGAACTGGACGAACACGAGCGGCAGCTTCTGGTCTTCGCGCCGCAGACCGAAGGCGATATCGCGCTGCACTGGTTGCCGCAGCAATTCGAACCAGCTGCCCGTCGGCCAGGTACCCGACGGCCAGCTCATCGACAACGCCAGGAACGGTTGCTCCGACGCGACCGAGAATCTTCCGTTCGCGTCCGAGATGCCGAACTGGTGCAGTGCCGTGACTCGGACCCCGGGCACGCCCTGCTCGCCCGGGTCGCGCCGTGCGTTGGCGTTCTCGTCCCAGAAGACGATGCCCTCGGCGCGGCGCGCCCCCGCGAACGACTCGATGGGAGTGAGCGTCCGGTCCACCTGGGCGGCCGCGGTGGTGGCCGCCGAGATGATCAGGCCGCAAACGATCGACACTGTTGTCGTCATCGCAGTCAACCCAAACCGCCGTGTATTCGATCGAATGCTGTTCGTCATCGATGGTCTGCCGGGCCCCCGGAACATTCGTGATTCGCGCGTCGATAATCGGCCATATGATCCCATGATCCGACCAGTGATGGAGTCGTCTGGCCTGGTGAGGTTCTTCTGCAGATGATCAGGATCTGGCGCCGTTACATGAGCTGGCTTCACACGCATTGGCCCGCGGGCCATGTGGAGCGGTTGCCGCAGGCCAACGAGGACGGCTCGACCAACGTGCCCGGGCTATACGTTGTTGGTGATATTACGGGCATCCCGCTGCTGAAGTTCTCGTCCGACACGGGTGCCAGGGCCGTTCAGACGATTGTCAACGACCCTGCGTTCCGCAAGCGGGATCGTGATGCCCTGCACGGCGGTAAGCGGGTGCTGGATCTCGTGATCATTGGCGCGGGCGTTTCGGGCGTGGCGGCAGCGATCGAAGCCAGACGGAAGGAACTGTCGTTCGAGATCCTGGAGGCCAGCGAGCCGCTTTCCATGATCGTCAATTTCCCAAGAGGCAAGCCGATATTCACTTACCCCACGGACATGACCCCCGCGGGCGATCTGCAGTTCACCGAACGGTCCAGCGTCAAGGAAGGCCTGGTTGACGAACTGCGTGACCTGATGAATCGACACGGGATCGATCCGACGATCGCCCGCGTCGAGCGCGTCGCGAAACGAGGCGGCCTTCTGGAATGCGTCACGCCGAATGGCGGCAGCTTTACAGCTCACCGTGTCATCGTGGGCATCGGTCGATCGGGTGATTTTCGCAAGCTGAACGTGCCGGGAGAGGATCTCGACAAGGTCTATAACCGCCTGCACGATCCAAAGGACTTCCGTGGCCGCGACGTACTCGTGGTCGGCGGCGGCGACAGCGCTCTTGAAACCGCCATCGCGCTGGCCGGGTGCGGCAGCGCCGTCACGGTCTGCTACCGAAAGAACGAGTTCAGCCGGCCGAAGCCGGACAACATAGAGAAGATCCGTTTGCTTCAGAAGGATCCGATGGCCCGTGACGCCGTGATCGAGGAGCCCAGCTCGGAACGTGTGACCACGGCCTCCGGCGGATTCCTCGGCGCGCAGCGCCGGGCCGGATCGATCCGCACGATGATGGCCAGCCAGGTCAGGCGGATTGCGGAGGATCAGGTCGTCGTCGCGGGCAGCGACGGACAGGACCATGTGCTGCCCAACGACGCCGTCTTTACGATGATCGGTCGCGCGGCGCCGCTCGAGTTCTTCCGCCGATCGGGTGTGCACATCCGCGGCGAGTGGAGGCCGATTAACATCGCCATGCTGGGCCTGTTCGTTGCGTTCTGCGTCTTTCTCTACCACTGGAAGGCGGATTACGGGATTCCGGTCAAGGCCTGGTTCAAGGACAATCAGTGGTTTCCGTTCAACCTGGTCAAGCCGGAAAACGCCGCAAACCTGTTCGGAACCGTCAAGCTCTCGATGTTGAGCCCGAGTTTCTATTACTCATTCGCCTACTGTCTGTGCATTGTGATCTTCGGAATTCAACGAATCAGGCGCCGCAAGACTCCTTACGTCAAGGTGCAGACGTTGACGTTGATGGCGATTCAATGCGTCCCGCTGTTCCTGCTGCCTTATGTCCTGTTGCCATGGGCAGGTCACAACGGTCTGTTTGATGCCGGGTTGGGCAAGGTCGTCGCAGACGCCGTCTTTCCGGTCACGCAATGGGATGCGCAGGGCCGTGAATACTGGCGATCGGTTGGTTTCGTTCTCGCATGGCCACTGATGATCTGGAATGTCTTCACTCACGAACCGATCTGGGCATGGCTGGTGATCGGTTTCGCGCAGACATTCGTCATCATTCCGCTGATCATTCGCAGGTGGGGCAAGGGGGCCTATTGCGGCTGGATCTGCTCGTGCGGCGCTCTGGCCGAAACGATGGGCGACGCTCACCGGCACAAGATGGTCCACGGCCCCGTTTGGAATCGGTTGAACATGCTCGGACAGGTGTTTCTTCTCATCGCCACGGTGCTTCTGGTTCTGCGCGTCGTCCTGTGGATCGTCCCCGATCAGTCCTGGGTCAGTTCGACATACCACGCGATCCTGGACGGCAGGCGCAGCGACGGTTCGCGGATCGGAGGGATCATGACCTTTCTCAACTACGCATGGGGCGTGGATTTGCTCTGGGCAGGGATCTTCGGCGTGGCCCTCTATTTCTGGTTCTCCGGACGCGTCTGGTGCCGCTTCGCGTGCCCGTTGGCGGCACTGATGCACATCTACACGCGTTTCAGCCGGTTTCGGATCATCTCAGAGAAGAAAAAATGCATCTCGTGCAATGTCTGCACATCAGTCTGCCACCAGGGCATCGACGTGATGAACTTCGCCAACAAGGGAATCCCGATGGAGGACCCGCAATGCGTGCGATGTTCGGCGTGTGTGCAGTCGTGCCCGACGGGCGTGCTGACGTTCGGCCAGGTCGATCGACGGACCGGCAGCGTGATCAAGACCGATTCACTGCCCGCTTCCCCGGTGCAGATGGCAGAACTGACCAGAAAAATTAAGAGTTGACAGGATTAACAGGATCGGGAGGAGATCTACAGGATCCGATCGGGTGTGGGGCAAGCAGAGAGCAGGAAAGCAGGAAAGCAGAAGAGCAGGAAAGTGGTATTACTCCACGATTTTCCTGCTCTCTTGCTCTTTCGCTCTTCTGCTCTGATCATTCTGTCAACTCTTAATTGGGCGCGTCGACGGCGACCGCCGCATTCCACCAGTGAAAAATGTTTTCGGCCACCAGCTCGTATCCGTGCGGTTTGAGATGTTCATCGTAGTTCCAGAACAGGCGCTGGCCCCTGGCTTCGACGTCCCGGAGGATGGGGGTCAGGTCCAGGAACGGCAGATCAAGGGATCTACAGCTTTGCTTGAGCAATGTCGCGTGAAGTTGATAGGTCTGCGGCATGAGCGAAGTCGGCTGACGATCGTGATTGTATTTGGCTTGAAACGGAAGATAGGCGTCTGAGATCTGGCTGCGGGAGGGCAGATAGGCAATGAACAGCGACGAGCCGTGGCGTAGTGTAAACGCCTTCAGCGCTCGCAGAGGTTCCACGACCTCAAAGGGATGTCGCAGAAAGGTCTTGTAGCTCTCGTGCTCATTGATCACGTGTGAATTGAAACGTCCCTTTTGCATCGCGACGACCAGATCGGGTTCGACGATCTTGCGCATTGCGGTAGCCTTTTCAGGGTTGGACATGAGATTGCTGAGATGGGGAACCGGTCTCAGAAACGGGAAAGGGCGCGAATGCCAAGCACGTGGGATGGTTCTGTGCTCCAGGATGGCGATCAGGATTTGAAGCAGGTGCGGAACATACGGATTCCTTAACTGCGGCGTGAGCGATGGGCTCAACCAGTCCGGTTCGAAATTCGGCAGCGGGAAATCGTTGGCGAAGAACACGAGAATGAGATGGGTGGGTTCGAAAATCGGCACGGCGTCGCGAATCAGCTCGAAGTGCTTCTCTCCCTGATTGGCGGCGACGCCGAGATTCATGCTTCCCAGGGTCGTGCCGCTGTCCCGAGCGATGCGTTCGAACATCTGGGGCAGCGATCCCTGAACCGTGGTCATGAATCCTTCCACGAAGCTGTCTCCGACGAACATGACCTGTGGCTCATCCGGATTTCGCCGCAGCGGCCACGTCCTGTCACGAAAACCGTATAGGTTCAGGTGGTGGACGCTGCGGGCATCGTCGGGCGCGGAAGTCCAGGTGAAGCTGGCGTTGGCCAGATATCGGGGCCCGTGGGTCTGCGAATGGACGTGGATGCCGGAGTAGTCCACCCGGTTAAAGTTCAGAACCTCCGGAAACGGAAAGAGCAGACGCAGTGCGCATTCCTGCGCAATGACAATCAGCAGCAACGTGACCAATATGAACACGCGATTCTTCTTGATACTCGTGCTCATCGGAACATCCGGACCGAATCTTCGTTCGGGGTGGTTGGCTCCGCGACAGGCGCTGTGCCTGATCTGCATGAACGGCGGCGATTCCGGGACGCCGCGCGGTCCGAGTCATTGAACGGCGTAGACTGAATAATTCTCGTCGGTCACGGCGTGGTCAAAGCTTGCCACTTTACGCGTCTGCGAACGAAAGTCAGACCAATCGCCTGGGGTTCGGACGAAGCTCTTGTTGTAGATGTAATGGTATTCGTAGGGTCGTTGATGTGTCGGCTTGATGCGTCCAAGCACGACAAGCACCGGTTTGCGTTCTGTCGCCTTGATACGTTGCGCAGTCCGCAGAAGATCTCCCAGGGTCAACGTCGGCTTGCTTGCCAGGGTGAGCCGCGTTCGATTGGCGAATCGCTCTTCGCGCGGCAGGTAGATCCGATTCCGAACGTAGTAGGGCAAGGCCTCGAGAGCGACGTCCGGCTCCCCCATGATGATCGCATCCTGAAATTCGGCGGTGGAATCGATGAACTGGCCGAATGCCTTGCTGGAGCTTCTTTCCACGTTCAAATCGCTTCGAATCGACCATACCGACAGGACGACATGGTTGACGAAGATCACGGTGAGTACAAGATACAACGATGCCCGGTAGGCATGGCGAAGCAGGCCGGGAAGCTTGCGTTGTTGCGGGACCATCGCCGGCCCGTAAGCGATCCAATACAGAGTGATCGCAAAGATCAGAAGAATCCCCTGGTGACGCAAATGGGCGGGGATGACCGTTGTGAAGAAGGTGCCCAGCGCGACGTTTCCGGCGAGCAATGAGATTGCCAGATGAGGACGAATGAGCAGGCCCGCCGCGAGCAGCCATACCAGGATGTCAGCGACGACCCCCGGCAAGCCGATCGCAAATGACGTCAGGTGCGCGCCGGGGTGGATGAAACTCTCCCACATCGCGTTCATATACGCCGACGCACTCAGTGACATGGCGTTTGTCACGACCGTGGCGCTCGTCGGGAGCATCGTTCTCACGGAGCATAGGATTCCCGCTGCAGCGATCAGCAAGGCACACGCGAGGACGATCCCTCTGCGGATGTTCAATGATCGCCGGCCGATCACCACATCATCGAACAGCCACGCAGCGGTCATGGCCCCGGCGAGGATGCACGCGTGTGCGCTCGTGTTGGCCAGGGCGGCGAGCGTGACTCCGATCCAGATCGGATTCCGGTTCCGCCGCCGGTAGAGCATCGCGAATACGAAGAACAGCAGCATGCCGACGCCGTAGTTCCGCGCCATCACGGAGTACTCGTAGATCGGCAGGACGCTGAAGAGAAACAGGAGCTTCTGCCACGCGGGGAAGGGCGAAGTTCTGTAGAAAACGACAACACTGGCGAAGGCCAGGCCGACACTGGCGATGCCGATAATCACCGGTGATCGAGTGATCAGGAAGCCGGCGCGCAGGATGACATACCAGAGAACGGGGTGTCCCTCGTCCGTGAGGGCCGAAGGCAGTCCCCAGAAGGAGTCCGGCTCGAGCGCGATGGAGAATGCCCTGATTTCGTCTCGCCAGTATTCGTGCTTGGCGCATAGAAGCACGACGAAGGCAAGCCATAAGAGCAGGATCAAAACCGACGCGATGCGGCGACCTCTGCTGGAAAATGAGTCAGCGGAAAAGAGATACCCGATCACTCCCGGCCTGAACGACTTGGAACTGGAAGGCTCGGTCATGATTCGCGTCTTGGCCCGTGCCGCTTAGAGTCTTTCCGCCACGCGGTTTACCAGGCGGCCGAGCCCTTCTATCTCGGCTTCGACCAGATCGCCAGCCTGGAGAAAGATCCCCTTCGGGCCACCGACACCCGCGGCGGTGCCCGTGGCGATCACGTCGCCGGGCTCCAGTGTCACGTATTCGGAAATGAACGCGACCACCTCGTAGCAGTTCCAGATCATCTGATCGGTGCACGCGTCCTGCCGCAGCTCACCGTTGACCCGGAGTTTCATGGCCAGGCGCTGGGGATCGCCAACCTCATCGGCAGTGACCAGATGCGGTCCCATCGGCGCGAACGTATCGGGCCACTTGCCCAACAGCCAGTCGAAAAACTTGTCGCCCTGTCGCTGCTCGCGATTCTCGGCGATCAGGAGGCGGCGGGCTGACACGTCGTTAAACACGGTGTATCCGGCGATGACGTTTGGAGCATCGTCTACGGAGACCTCGCGGGCGCTGGCGCCGATCACGACGGCGAGTTCCATCTCGTAGTCGACCGCGTTGGAGACCTTGGATGGAATGAGAATATCCTCGCCACTGCCGATGACCGAGCTGGATGGGATCATGAACGGTCGAGGATTGGAATTCCGCTTCTCAAACTCGGCGCCCCGGCCCTCGACGACATGCTTCATGTAATTGCCGGCAAGAGCCAGCAGCTTCGGCGGCCTGGGAATCGGGGCGAGCAGCGTCACGGACGCAAGGGGAATCGAATCGGCAGCCTCGGGAGGTTGACGCGCAATCTCCGTTGCCGATGCCATCGCTTCGGGACCGGCCTCGAGCAGAGCGACCATGGTGTCGGGCAGATCAAGATGCCGCGCCGCCGCGGCCTGGCCGAGATGATAGACCCGATCGTCGACAACGAAACCGATCGTCGAATCTCCGGAGGCCGCACGGTACGTGACCAGTTTCACAGCAAGGTATCCTTTGAAGGTTTGCTCAGCGAGGGCAACATTCTATCGCGACCCTTCCTTTCTGCGCCCGGCCGGCCCATTGTGCGTGCTACAATCCGTTCGCGGTCACACGGCGACCAATGGCGCCAACGGCGTGGCGCCTCGTGGGCGGATGGTGGTCGGCCGGCGCCCGGCCCAGAAGGTGACGAACAAGTCGCAAGAGTGGTCGGCCGGCGACCGGTGGACATGATAGGCGATCCGTGAATCAGATGAATCTGTTGCTGCCATGACGGGTCCGAGCGACACGATTCAAGAACCCGTTTCGGGCAGCGGCACGCGTCGCGAGCGCTCGGCGGTGTTGACGGTGTCGAAGAAGCTGTTGTTCGCGGCGCTGGTTACGGTCGGGCTATTGCTCCTTCTGGAGTGTGCTCTCTGGATTGCCGGCGTGCAGACCCTGATCGAGCGCGAAGATCCGCTTCGTGGTTTCTCCGGGCTCGTGACACTCTTCCATCGCGAAGGAGGTTCGTTTCGCACCCGCCTGGCGGCGCGGCGGAACGACTTCAACGACCAGAGCTTCGCCGCCGAGAAGCCGGCGAACGGCCTGCGCATTTTCTGCCTTGGTGGGTCGAGCGCTTACGGGCACCCCTACGACGACCAGACGGCCTTTTCGGGCGTCCTGAAAGACGTTCTGACCGCGGCCTATCCGCGGCGCAGCGTGGAGGTCGTCAACGCCGCGGGGATCTCATATGGCGTGTACCGCGTGAACATTGTGGCCGACGAGATAGTCAACTATGAGCCGGACATCATCGTCGTCTACAGCGGGCACAACGAGTTCGTGGAACCCTCGTTCTTCGAAGAACTCAAACGCCAGAGCGCTGTGAGGAACCGCATTGAGTACGCATTGGCGCAGCGCCGAATCTATTCGATTGTGCACGATCTGTGGCACCGGCCGAGTGAGCAGAAGGCCGTCGAGGTAGCGGGCATCGGACGTTACGTGCGACGCGAGGATTCGGTGGTGTACGAGACGGCGAAGAAACAGGAAATCGTCGAGGCGTTCTCGCGGGGACTGCGGCGCCTTATTCGGACCGTCCACGACCACGGCGTGCGCGTCGTGGTGGCCACCGTGCCGTGCAATCTCAGGCAGTGGCGGCCAAGAATCTCGCTACTGCCGTCGACTTTGTCGGCGGCACCACGCCGCGAGCACCAGGCGAAAATCACAAACGCCGGCCGCCACCTCAAAGCGTCGGAATTCGGCGACGCGCTCGCTGCCCTGCGACATGCCACAAAGATCGCTCCGGATCACGCGGAGACTAATTTTCTTATGGGACAGGCGTACGAGGGGCTCGGCGAATGGGAGAACGCGGCCGATGCGTATCGACGAGCCTGTGATCTTGACGGCACGCCCGCACGCCGCGTCACGGGCATCAACGATGCTATTCGTGCCGTGACCCCTGATGAGGGTGCGTTGCTAGTCGATGTCGAACGGTCGTTCGAGGATCTCAGCGAGCACGGTCTCGTGGGATTCAACCTGATCGAAGATTACGTTCATCCGACCGTCGAGGGGCATCAGGTGATTGCCTGGCAGGTCTGGGAACACCTGGAACGGGCGGGCTGGATCGGGCCGCAGCGCGCCGCGCCGCGCCCGCTCTTTGACAAAGTCGTGGCCGGCCGTGTGCGCCGGCCGGTTCCCATCAAGAGTTTGTGGCTGCACAATCAGGCCGTCATCCTCGAGAACCAGGGCCAGAGGCAGTTGGCGATGGACAAATACCGCGAGGTGCTCCGAGTCGCGCCCAACCAGAAGGAGTCGCTTCTGAATCTCGCGGCCATGCTTGCCGAAGACGGCGAGGACGACGAAGCACTACCCTTGCTGAAGCGCCTGACGGAGATCGCGCCGCAAGAGGTGTGGGGCAGGATGCTGCACGCGAACATCATGATGCATCGCGGAGCGTTTCGAGAAGCGGCAATCCAATACCGTGAGGCCATTGCGATCGCGCCGCGCAACACGAAGGTCCATCGCAACCTCGGTCGTGCGCTGATGCAAACCGGTGAACATGAAGAAGCGACTGAATGTTTTCAACGGGTCGTGAAAATGGAGCCGCGTAGTGCCGAAGCGCACGCGAATCTCGGGATCATATACCTGCGTCGCAAGATGTGGCCCGAAGCGTCGGCCAGCCTGAAGTATGCCATCAACCTCGACCCCGAAAATTTTACCGGACGGCTGAATCTGGGGGTCCTTCACTTCAGGAAGGGCCGCATCGACGAAGCCCGAATCCAGTTTCGGAAGGCGATGCGGATCAAGCCTGATCATGCGATCGCGCTGCGATACCTGAAGCGGGCCGAATCCATGCTCAGAGAAGATTCCACAGAACCGGATGGGAGTTGACGGGATTAACAGGATTTAGGGGATGGGGTCGGATTTTGGGCGCAGTGTAGATCGTCACGTTTGACCGGATCAACACCACCCAACCATCCTGTAAATCCTGTCTAATATTCCCCGCAGATGTCTTAGAGCGGTTTCAATCCATTCGTAGCGTCCTGAGCTGGCTACATCTGCGCCTGGTTTTGTTCCGCCAGTACTGGCGGACATCGCCGACCCACTGCGGGGTCGCCTGCTTCGCCCTCCGCGTCAGACTTGTTTCGCCGACACTCAAGATGCTACGATTGGATCGAAAACGCTCTAGCGGCATCGGTTTGAACTGGTAGGATATCAACCCGTTTGTACCGAGGGATCCGTCCCGACAGCATCAAAGGATCGAACCATGGAATTTGTTGACCCGAAACCAGACTTCCCTTTCAGTACAGGTGTCATCACCAGCTCGCGACGACTGCTCGAGACGGTTCTCGTCGGATTTCCCCCCGGTGGCAGCGCGCCGGTGCCCGGCGGTGTCCAGGCCGAATTGCGCCGGATATTCGAGCAACTCGACCAGATTCTGGCGAATCAGGGCGTCGACAAGACCGCGGTTGCCTCAGCGCGACTCTACCTTCAGCGCGTCAACGAAGAGATCAGCGCCGCGAACGACGTCTACCGCGAGTATTTCGGTGATCACAAGCCCTCTCGGCGTGCCTACGGCGTGGACCTCCAGACCGGCATGAGCATCGAAGCGGCATTCGTCGTTGAATTGCCGGACTCTGCGTGATCGTTGCGGCGGGCAAGCCCGCATTTCTCACGAGTTTCGCCGCTCGGTGGTGTAAAGACCGGCGGTGTTGCGACTCGTGGCGGCGCTTTCGATACTCAGTCGGTGACCGCGTGCGCACCAGCGAGGCAGGTTCGTTCGCTGGCGAGGACGCACACGCGATCCTCCGCAGGCGTAGCCTGAATACTACGTCGAGGACGGATCGGACGGAGGACGAAGCTAGCGAGCGAAGCCGCCCGCTGGGCGGTGAAACTCGTGAGAAATTCGGGCAAGGGCTCCATGCAAACGCAGACGCTTCAGGTGAGTGACGACGTCGAGCGGCTGGTCGTCGTGAGCGATATTCACGGATTCGTCGAGCCGCTGCGCGTGCTTGACGGAATCCTCGCGTCCTGCTCGGAACCAGTGCAGGTGGTTGCCGGTGGCGACTACGTCTCGACGGGCGCCCGACCCGTTGAGGCGGTCGAGTGGGTTCGACGCCATGCCGGCCGCTTCGCCGTACGCGGCAATCACGACGACGGGGCGCTCGTGGAGGCGGAGGGACAGCATCCGCCCTGGACGGAGCCTGGCGTCTACGTG
>CAUZBA010000053.1:0-12432 GCA_963577635.1 Phycisphaerae bacterium | reverse complement strand
ACTCAGCCAGGTCAAACGGATTGCGAAGCGGAATGTCCATTGCGGGCCTCCATGCCAAAGGAATCTCACTTCACGTCATTACAGGGACACGACAAATGCGCAACCTGACAGGCGCCGAACATGCGCGCGAAAATTAATCCGAATGCGTATAAATCATCCGATCCCATTCTGCCACGGCGGATCTTCGACCTGTCGATCCTGTCAAAATCTTGATGACTACCCGCCTTGTGCGGGCTCAGTCTTTGGGGAGTTGACCTCGTCGAGTTCTTGCTCTCTTGCTTTCTTTTGGACTCACCGCACGCGCACGCGACATACGCGCCGCTTGCCCACCTTGAGGACCGGTACCCCGTCAATCTCGACCTTGGCCGTCGGATCGGTCACCTTCTGGTCGTCGAGCGTGACCGCCCCCTGTTGAACCAGGCGGCGGGCTTCGGAGTTGCTTGGGGCAAAGTCGACGGACGTGATCAGCTGGAGGATTCCGATCGGTGATGATGTCACCGTCCTGACTTCCAGATTCGTGGGCAGCTTGTGCTCGCTGAAACGGCGGCGGAACTCCGCGCTGGCTTCGTTCGCCACCTGGGGCTCGTGGAACGATTCGACGACGATTCGCGCGAGGATGTCCTTGGCCTCGCGGGGGTGCGTCTGGGCAGGATCGACGAGGCTGCGAATCCGCGGTTCGGGCAGGTCGGTCAGCAGGCACAGGTAGTTCTCCATCAGCTCATCGGGAATGCTCATCACCTTGCCGAACATGTCGTCCGGTTCGTCTGTGACGGCGACGGCGTTGCCCTTGGTCTTGCTCATCTTTTCGTGGCCGTCGAGCCCCGCGAGAATCGGCATGATGACGACGACCTGTCGCTCCATGCCGCGATTGGCCATCAGGTCGCGGCCCATCAGGTTGTTGAACGTCTGGTCCGTTCCGCCGAGTTCGACGTCGGCTTCGATGACGACCGAGTCGTACGCCTGCATCAGCGGGTACATGAACTCGCTGACCACGATCTCGTGCTGGTCGGCCATGCGCCGTCGAAACATGTCGCGATGCAGCATCTGCTGCACGGTGACCTCTCCGGTCAGCTGCAGCACGTCGGCGAAGTTGAGCCCCCCAAGCCATTCGCTGTTGCGACGAACTTGAAGCCTGTCGCTGGAGGTATCTAGAATGCGCCCGGCCTGGTTCATGTAGGTTTCGGCATTGCGCACGATCGTGAACTGATCGAGCACCGGACGCGTCGTGTCGCGCCCCGTGGGGTCTCCGATCCGGGCCGTGTAGTCGCCGATGATCAGGACCGCGGTGTGGCCCAGATCCTGGAATTGGCGCATCTTGCGCAGGACGACCGTGTGGCCCAGGTGGATATCCGGGGCGGTCGGATCCATCCCCAGCTTGATGCGCAGGGGCCTGCCCGCCGCGAGCTTTTCTTTCAGCTCATCGACGCTGTAAACGGCGTCGACGCCGCGGGTCAGTGTCTCGATGGCTGATCGGGTGCTGGTCGTCATCGGTGCTGAGTGGCCACCGGGCTATGCGGCTGGAGTCAATGTCCGCGGCGTCGCGGCCGATGTCGTGCTCGATGGCGACGACCGCAGGGGTCTGACGGTTCTACTGAACCGTCGGCTTGTCCGCGTGCTGCGGATCGCCCGATTCGGGCAGCCAGCGGGCGCTGATCTGCACGGCTGGAATATCGGGGTGGGCGTGGCGAATCGCCGCGGCCATCAGCCCCATGAACATCGGCGACGGTCGCATCGGACGCGAGGTCAGCTCGGGATGGAACTGCGAGCCAACGAAGTACGGGTGCTGCGCCACCGGCAGTTCCAGGATTTGCATGATCGGTTGCTGCGGATGACGGCCGGAGAACACCATGCCGCGAGAGGTCAGAGTGTCGATGTAGCGAGGATCAACTTCATATCGATGGCGGAAGCGGCGGCGGATCGTGAATGAGCCGTCTTCCGATCGCTTGTCGGCTTCGTCCTCGAACAAGTGCGCCGCCAGCGTCCCGGAGCTGACCTGCACGAGCTTGCCACCAAGACGCATGTTGCCGCCAAGCCCCTCGATCTTCTTCTGTTCGGGCAGGATGTCGACCACCGATTCGGCGGCGTCCCGCTTGAACTCGGTACTCGCCGCCTCGGACAGGTCGCACGCGTTTCGGGCGAACTCGATGACTGCCATCTGGAAGCCCAGGCAGATTCCGAGGTACGGCAATCCTTGCTCGCGGCAAACTCGAACACAGGCGATCTTCCCTTCGGTGCCCCGGATGCCGAACCCCCCGGGCACGATCACGCCGTCGAGCGATTCGAGCCTCTGACGCGCTTCGGCTGCTTCACCGCCCTCGGTCATTTCGGTGGTGTCGATCCAGTGCACGTCCAGGTCGACCGACAGGTGTACGGCGCAATGTTCCAGCGCCTTGTCGATCGAGGCATAGGCATCGCGCAGGGCGGCGTACTTGCCGGTGATCCCGATACTGGCCTTGAATCGGCGAGGCGACGTGAGCCGGTTATTAAATATCCGCCACCGCTCGCGGGCCGTGTCTTCATGGATCGGATTGACGCGGTCGTGCAGTTTCAGGATGCTCATAACTTCGCGATCGAGGCACGCCTCGCGCATCGCCTCAGGGATTGTGTAGACCGACTTACGATCGTGCATCGAGAAGACGCGCTGCATCGGCACATTGGAGAACATCGCGATCTTCTGTTTGGCGGATTTTTCTACAGGGTTGCGGGCCCGGCAGGCCACAATGTGCGGGTGAATCCCGACCTCCATCAGCTTGCGCAGACCGAGCTGTGCCGCTTTGGATTTCTGCTCACCCAGCGCCCGTGGTTCGATGACGTAGGTCAGGGCGACGAAACAGACGCTGTTCTCGCCCTCTTCGTAGGCCAGTTGGCGCAGGGCCTCGATGAAGAATCCGTTTTCGTAGTCGCCCGCGGTGCCTCCAACTTCGATGAAGACGACGTCGGCCCGCTGAGTGACGGCGAGCTGCCGCAACAGGTACTTCACCTCGCCGGTGACATGGGGAATCATCTGCACGTCGCGGCCGAGGTATCCGCCTTGCCGCTCTTTATCCAGGACGGCGTGGAAGATCTTGCCGCTGGTGGTGTAGTTGTCGCGGGTCAGGTCCTGGTCGAGCATGCGCTCGTACGTGCCCAGGTCCATGTCGGTTTCCATGCCGTCGTCGAGCACGAAGACCTCGCCGTGCCTGTAAGGGTTGAGCGTGCCCGAGTCGATGTTCAGATATCCCTCCATCTTAATCGGCGCGACCGTGAGCCCCTTGTCCTTCAGCAGCTTGGCCAATGAACTGGAAAAGATACCCTTGCCCAGGCCGCTCATGACCGTCCCCAGCACCGCGACGTACTTGTGCTGCGAAGGCCGATAGCCCGGCGGAAGGGGATTAAAAAACTCCGATTCCTGCGTGGAGTGGCCCGCATCCGCGAGAATGTCCTGGGCAACGGTGTGGGTGCCGGCTTCCGAGGACGTTCGGGCGGAGGTTTGGGTGGAGATTCGGGCGGAGGTTTGGGTGGAGAAGAGTAGTAGCGGGTCAGGGTTCCGCTGCCAGATGGGCGGGGGCTTCTGGTGCATAGCGTACCGTAACGCACCGCCGTCGAAATATCAACAGGGCGTCACCCGCGCTCGGCGGCTCCCGCCGGTCGTTGCAGCCGCGTGCCGGGGACGCTCAAGGCGCGTCGCTCCATTCGCCTCGTCAGCGGGGACATCGCGGCTTCGAGCGATCTTGGGGCACGCGACTGAACGCCCCACACCCCGTTTCCGCGTTTGCACGCTAGAGCGGTGTGAATCCAAACGTAGCGTCCTGAACTGGCTACAGCCGTGCCTGGCTTTGTCGTGCTGCATCGACGACCCGCAGCGGGGTCGCCTGCTTCGCCCTCCGCGCCAGACTTACTTCGCAGACGCTCAAGACGCTACGTTTGGATTCAAAACGCTCTGGCAACGGTCGCCGGTGGCGCGTGCCACCCAGATCGATACGCGGTTCGAAGCCGGATTGATTGCCGGCCTCACGCCCGACCGCACGCGGCCTGGTGGCGGGCCACGAATGCCTCGTACTGACCGAGTGTGTCGATGCCGTGATGGCGGACCGTCGTGACCGCGACCGCGATCGGGTACCCGTGCTCCAGGGCCCGCAACTGTTCGAGCTGTTCGGCCTGCTCCAGCGGTGTCGGCGGCAGCGCCACGTACGTTGGCAGGAAGTCCGCACGGTAGGCGTAAAGGCCCGGGTGCTTCAGGGGCACATGCCCCCTGCTGTCGCGGTCGAAAGGAATGAGCGACCGTGAGAAGTACAACGCGCGGCCGCGGCCGTCCAGAACAATCTTGACGATGTTGGGGTCGGCGGGGTCTTCGTCTTCGGCGAACTTGCTGGCCAGTGTCGCCATCGGTGCCTCAGAATCGGCTGCGATACGGTCGACCAGCGTGTCGATGACGTCGTGTTCGATCTCCGGCTCGTCACCCTGCACATTGACGACGATGTCACCGTCGCGCAAGCCGAGTTGCCCTGCCGCCTCGGCAACGCGGCAAGTGCCGTTGGGGTGATCGCTTCGCGTCATGACCGCTCGCGCACCGAAGCCGACCACCGCTTCGAATATGCGCCGGTCGTCGGTGGCCACGATCACCTGGCCGATCAACCGGGACCCGCCCACGGCCTCCACGACGTGACGGATCAGCGGCTTGCCGGTGTGGTCGGCCAGCGGCTTTCCCGGGAAGCGCGTGGATCCGTAGCGCGCGGGAATGATTGCCGTAGCGGTGGGGACAGGGGTAGGCATGAATTGTGCGAATTTGGTAAAGGGTGGACAGGAGTCTTTTGAAATAAGAGATCGGGGCTAAAGCAGAAAAGCGGAAGAGCAGAAAAGCAGAAAACTAGAGGAGCAGGGCCACTCTGCGATTTTCTGATTTTCTGCTTTTCCGTTTTTTCTTTTTTTCATCCCCCCTCACTTGCCCGCGATCGGCTGTAGCGACTCGACTAAATCACGGATCGAATCGATGCGTACACGTATGTCCCGGTAGTTGATGTCGGTCTGGAGCAGTTGCGATGCGATCTTCTGCGCTTCACGGGCCTGGTCGGGCGATCGATTCTTTGTCGCGGCGTTTTCCAGCGCCGTCATGAGCTGATAGCGCAGTTCCTTGCCGAGCCGGTCGTCGTTGTGCGGATACAGCTCGATGCCGAGGCGAAAGGTGTCCACGGCTTCGTCGAACCAGCCGCGGGCCAGGTAGCAGCGGCCGAGATAGTCGTGCGCGCCGGCGCGGAGCTTCGGATCCGACTTGGCCTGCTGAAACGCGCCGATGGCATCGTCATATTTCTTGAACGCGAAAAGCCGAATGCCCAACTGATACTTCAGACCCAATTCGGTCGGATAGTTCTGCACGCGCTCGGAGTACTGATCGAGCTCGAACTTCATCCGCTTGCGATAGTGAGATTCGAGTCGGGACTTGGCGTTCTCGTCCTTCGGGTCGGCGTCCAAGGCGGCCTTGAGTTCTTTTTGCTGCCGCACCATCTGCTTCATTCGGATGTCACCTATCCTCACCTTGTAGCGGTACTCGCCCGTCTGCTCATGGGCCTTCTCGATCAGTTCGATCGCCTCGTTCTCCGACTCCTGATCTGTCTTCTGGAGCAGTGCGTCGGTCAGCTTCTGAAGGCGGACGATGTCGTTGGGGTCCTCCTCGAATTCGGCCCGGCGGCGCTCGAGGATCTGCTCAATCATTGCCTCGGTCTTGGTGATCGCGTCTTCCTGGTCCAGCTCGCGCTGCTTGTCCATGTCGCGGACGGCTTCCTTGAATCCTCCTTCGCTGCCCGTATAGCCGCCCCGCTTCATCGTATTTTCGGCTTCGAGGTCTTTCAGTTCGTTCAGCAGCATCGTGTCCTTGGGATCCGCCTGCACCGCGAGCTTGCAGGCCTGCACGGCGAGGCCGTACGCCTCGATGTCCGCCAGCAGGTCACGCAACTCGATATAGCCCGCCTTGTCGGGCATCTTGGTGACCGCGTTGGTTTCGAGGATTATCTGGCCGACCCAGTGAGCGAACTCATTGAGCCCGACGTCGGGCGATTCCTTGTCGACGGCGACGGCGAGCTTCATCGTCTGCAGCATCGGCGCCAGGCTCAGCGGGTCCTTGGCCCAGAGCTTTTCCGCACTGAGAAACTTGTCGATCGCGTCGCTTCCCGAAGCCTTCATTCGCTCGATGCGCCCCGCCGGTTTGCCGCCGCCGACCTTGCGCTTCAGGGCGACGTCCCGAAGGGCCTCGTGCATCGCCATGTTGCCTGGATCGTGGCGCAGACCGCTGATGTAGCATTCGATCGCGTAGTCGTATTGGCGCGAATCCGCCACGTCACTGGCGCGGTCGAACCATGACCGGGCCTTGCTCGGATCCCGCTCGATCGCGACGTCTGCTTCGGTCTTGGACTTTCGAAATATCGACAACTTCCGGCCCTCATCGCGGTGGCGCCCGGGACGCCCGCAGCGGTCGTTCAAGGACGGCCAGCCGGCGGTCGCCGCGAATCACACTACGTTATCTTGATAATCATACATGAATTATATCCAAGGTAATATCATCGAGAGATCTCGAGTTGCGGCGTATGGTCGATCCGGTCGGTTGCCGAACGTGTCCCGGCCGCGTATCGTCTTGCCTTCGAAAGGGTAATGTGATGGTGACCGTCGGCATGAATTACCGCGTCCTACCCGGCAAGCAGAAGGCATTCGAAGACGTCTTCGATGCCGTGCTGAATGTCATGAAAAGTGATCCCGGACACAGCAACTCCGCGCTCTACCGTGATGTGTCTGACGATCAAAGCTACCTGATTATTTCCGATTGGAACGACCGCACCGCCTTCGATGCGTTCATCGCGTCGGACAAGTTTCGCAACGTCGCGAACTGGGGAAAAGAGCAGGTACTCGCCGGGCGACCGACACACGAAGTGTATGAAAGATAGCGACGGAGCGACGAAGCGACGGAGGGGTTGTTGTCGTTGGTTCGTCCTGGTGAGTGAGCGCGAAATGACGTCTGTTTCGGATGCGTGTTATTCACCATCGATCGTGATTTCCACCAATTGCACGTTAGGCCGGCCCTTCGTCGCTCCGTCGCTGGCCCGCAACCGTAGTAGGCGTTCAAACGGGCACTCGCTGTTCGAAGCACCAGGATTGCACGGGAAAGAACCCCAATGCCCACCATTGCCGTTCACGGCGCCGCCGGAAGGATGGGTCGGCGTCTTCTGGCACTGGTGCTGGAAGATGACAGCCTGTCGCTCGCCGCGGCGCTCGAACGGCCCGGGCACGATCTGGCCGGTCAGGACGCCGGTGTCATTTGCGGATTGGGGCCCTGCGGCGTAGTGATCGCCGATGCGGTTCCGCAAAGCGTGGACGCTCTGATCGATTTCACAACGCCAGCCGCGACGCACGCGGTGTTGGCGAAGTGCGTTGCCAGCGAATGCGCGATGGTCATCGGCACCACGGGGCTCAACGATGACGATCACGCGGCCATCGACGAGGCTGCAGGGAAGATCGCGATTCTGCAGGCGCCCAACATGAGCCTGGGGGTCAACCTGCTGTTCGCCCTGGCGGCGCGGGCGGCCAGTCAGCTCGGGGACGCATACGACATCGAGATCGTCGAGGCCCATCACCGCTTCAAGGTCGACGCCCCGTCCGGGACAGCGCTGGGCATCGCCGAGGCGATCTGCAGGGCGACGGGCAGGGATCCGAACAAGGTCGTGTCGTACGACCGGCACGGTGACGACGTTCCCAGACAGAAAGGTCAAATCGGGATGCACGCCCTGCGCTTGGGAGACGTAGTCGGCCGGCACACCGTCAGCTTCGCGACATTGGGTGAGGAGCTTCAATTGACGCATCTCGCCGGCACGCGAGACGTGTTCGCTCGCGGGGCGCTCGCTGGCGCCACGTGGCTCGCAGGCAAACCCGCCGGCCGCTACTCGATGGCGGACGTGCTCGGATTAGCAGAATTGGAGTAAGTAATGGAGTATCGGGGTGCTGGTTGGAGATTCTCTCTACCATGACTCCAGCACTCCAGCACTCCAACATCCCATGCGCACCATCTGTCTTTCGCTGATCCCCGTCTCGTTCCTTCTGAGCGTATGCATAAGTCGCTGGCTGATCCGCGCCAGCCCCAGGCGCGGGCACGTGGACGAGCCGGGACGTGAAGGTCACAAGGCGCATGCGCGGGCGGTGCCCAATACCGGAGGTGTCGCGATATTCTTCGCCGTCGCGGTACCGGTGATCGCCTGTCTGGTCGCCGTGTGCCTGGCCGCGGCCGATGTCTGGGGCGGTTGGGCATCACCCATGGCGGAGCACGCGCCCGGGCTGCAGCGAAGTGCCCCGATGGCCGCGGCCATCCTCACGGCGCTTCTGGCCATGCACTTGCTGGGCGTGGTCGATGACCGACGGCATCTGGGAACGGCGCCGAAGCTGGCCGCCGAGGCGACGGTCGCTGCCGTCCTCGCCGTGGTGTTCAACATCCGAATATTCGAGTTTCTTGTTCACTTCGAGCCGTGGGGGACCGTCGCCTGCCTCGTGGCCAGTACCTTGTGGCTGGTCGCGATTACCAACGCGATGAACATGCTCGACAATATGGACGGCCTGGCGGGCGGCGTCGGCGCGGTCATCGCCTTCACGTACCTGTCGGCCACGCTCATCGGGGGTCAATGGTTTGTCGCCGCACTTTGCGCGGTCCTCGGCGGGGCGCTGTGCGGATTTCTGGTGTTCAATTTCCAGCCCGCGAAATTGTTCATGGGTGACGGCGGCTCTCTGGTGGTGGGGCTACTGCTCGCGGCGATCAGCATGCGCACGACTTACATCGTGATGCCCACGACCGAGCCACCGACCGTCTGGTACCGGGCATTGATGCCCCTGGTGGTCATGGCGGTGCCGCTCTACGACCTGGTCAGCGTCGTGCTGATCCGACTCTGGAAAGGGCGCAGCCCTTTTTCGGCCGACCACAGCCACCTATCACACCGTTTGGTGCGCCGCGGCCTGTCGCACCGGGCCGCGGTCCTGGTGATCTGGCTCGCGACCGCAGTGACGGGAATGGCAGGGGTGGTGCTTACGCGCCTGGCGACCCAAAGGTGACAGACGCGAATCGACAAGCCAACAGTACGAAGCGTGCGGTAGTGCTTTCAATAACAAATAGCCAATAGCGAACAGCAAACAGCTGATAGCCAATGGGGAATATTGGCTATCAGCTGTTTGCTATTGGGAAATGCGCACCCATGTGATCTGGTGCGGCATTCGCGATAACCCAACTTGTTCACGGATTCTGCATCAGCCCGGGGAACAGCCGCTGCTCTTCTTCGTTCTGAATGATGATCGTGGGCTTGATCAGGATCAGCAGCGTGCGTTCGTCCTTGGATTTGCTGCGGTTGGTGAAGAAACGTTTGAGAAGGGGGATCTTCGATAGCACCGGTACGCCGGCCTCGACCTCGATTTCTCCAACCAGGCGCTGGCCGCCCATCAGCAGTGTTCCGCCGTCGGGAACGCTGACGGTGGCGCGGGCCTCGGTGATCTCGATCTCGGGGGCCTCGATGAAGGCCGTAAGGACCTGCGATGCGGTGGGGTCATTGGGATCGCCGCCGGGGATGTTCACGACGGAGCTCTGCGAGATCGTGCGTATCGGCTGAATGATCGTCGCCAGCGAGGGTTCCACGGTCAGCGTGACGTAGCGCCTGTCAGAACTGACGGTCCCGGTGACGCTCAAGACGACACCGGACGAGATCACGCTCAGCGTAGGATCGAAGCCGCCCGCGTCGGGCACGGGTTCGAGGTCGCTGATAAACGAGATCTGCCTGGCGACGTACACGTAGGCGCTCTGGCCGTTGAAGAAGGTGATCCGCGGGGCGGTCAGGGCGATCGACCGCCGCGACGCCTGCGTGGCCCTGATCAGAAGGTTTAGTTGGATGTCATCCAGGTAGCTGAGCGTGAAGTCCAGCGAGCGGCCGCTGGGCGTGAAGCCCGACCCCGGTGTGAACGGGCCCGGGTTGCCGCCACCGAAGCCGCTCAGAAAACTTCCCGGAAGGCCGGTGTTGGGGCGAGCTGCGAGGCTGAACGAGTCCTGGGCGATGCTGATCGGGCCGAAGTTGCCGCCGACGTTGTTGGTCTGGACGTCGAGGTCCATTCCGAAATCCTCAAGGAAGTTCTGGTCCACGAGCAGGAACCGGCCCTCGACATGGATCTGGATGGCCCGCGTTTCCCGTAGATCGGAGAGCAGGCCGTGGATCGCCCCATGGTTCTCGGATGTCGACTTGACGATCAGCTGGCCGTTCAACTCGCGCAGAGACGATACGGTGCCGCCGTTCTCCACCCAGTCTTCGGGGTTTCCGACCGTGTCGCGGATGACGTTGGAAATGCCCTCGATCTGCTCCTGGCGCCGCTCCTCGAGATCCTCCTGTCGGTCGCCCCCGCTGTCGTTGGCCGTGCTGCCGAAGATCGAGCCGCTGTGGGCGCCCCCCGCCCCCCCCGGAGTTGCCGCCGCCGCCGCCCCCCGAACCGCCGCCGTCCCTGCCGCCACCGCCGCTGTTGGTGTTCGAAAGGGCGTTACTCAGATCGAACTGAGGCGCATCGTCGAAATTCGGAATGCCAGCGAGCAGGTCGCGAATGTCGTACACCTGCACCACGGTGTCGCGCGTCAGGTCGGTCCGTGTGGAGATGTTCACGATTCCATCAGCGACCGTGTACTGCAGCATGTCGTCCAACGCACCGGCCGAGGCCTGGGCCAGCACATGCTTCAGGGCCGTCTCGGCCGGCACGTTCGTGAGCCGTACCGTGATGGGCATGTCCGGCTCGATCCCGGCGGCCTCGAGCGCCGGCCAGTTGACGACCATGTTCAGTTGCGTGGTCTGCTGGATGTGGTCGAGGACCGAGGATAAATCGTGGTCCGCGAACGGAAGGTCGAGCGTCTCCTTCAACTTCAACTGCACGGCGCGGTTCAGGTCGGACTCGGCGCCTTCCGGGTCCGCCGCCGCTAATCGCGTGTTGGTCAGCTGCGGCCAATCCTCCGGGTAGGTAACCAGTTCGGTCACCGGCGTCGTGGCTTCGATGTTGTCGTATCGATGGTTTGCGACGCTCGTGTTGCGTTTATGCAGCAACTGACGCGCGCCGTCCCGGTCACGGTAAAAGCCCTCACGCGGCCGGCGTCGGGGCGAGTTCGACAGGCGGCGATTGGTCTCGATTGACTGGCGCAGAAGCTCGGCCGCCGGGTTGGTGGGCTCAATGAACAGGGCCTTATCGAGCTCGCGCAGGGCGTCGGAATATCGCTGGGCCTTGTTGAATTCAAGGGCGCGGGCGAGCAGTTCCTGAACGGTTCTCAATCGTTCGTTCTCGGCCGTAATCCGGCGGTTGTCGGCGTCAATCTGCTGCTGCACTTTCACCTCTGTGATCGCGATCTTGGCCGCTTCGTCCGCCGCCAGGCGAATCGTGGCCTCGTGGCCTTCGGCCCGGCCGCGATACGCGGTACGCGTTGCCGTGGGCAGCAGGTGCTCGTTTCGGTCGAGCAAAATCTTGGCCTGCTGGATCTCACGAAGGGCGTCGGAGTACTTGCCGTCCTGCTGCAGTTGCAGGGCGCTATTTTCCTTCTCTTCATACTCGGCGATCACCGCCTGGACGCGCACGCTGCTGCTCTTGATCGTCGTGTCGAGCACGTTGATGGGCACAGGTCCGGCATTGTCGGCGGATGCCAGGCGAACAAAGCCATCCCTCGCATCCCCGTTCGACGGGTCGTGCGTGGCCGCATCCGCATAGTGTTCGGCGGCCAGGTGGTGTTGACCGTTTGTTTCCGCAACGCGGGCCTCCTCGACCAGTTCGGCCGCTCGCTGCCTCATCGCCTGTTGCAGCAGGTCGTCTTGGTCGGTCATGACCTCGACGCCGCCAGCCGCGCCGGTGTACGGCTCCGTCTGTGTCGGCACCGACACCATGGGCTTCGCCGGCGACTCATCCATCACCTGGGCGTCGACGGATACGTCCAAATCGGGTTGAGCCTGCGACACCAGGGGTTCAGTGCTCTGGTCGGCCATCACGCCGGCGTCGGTGATCAGCCCCGACTCGACTGGCGGCTGGTACTCGGCGGGCGGCGTGGTCTCGAAGTCCGTGGTGGTCACCAGCTCCGTTTCGGGCACGATCTGTGCCGGCGGGCGCTCGACCGGTCGAGCCGGTTGCTCGGTGATAATTTCGACGGCCATAGACACGCCCGGATCGGGCTGCGTCATCACCGCCACCGGCTCCACGGCTCTGATCAGCGGCGCGGCGGGTTCCACCGGAGCGACGGCCACCGGTGTCGTTTCGGCGTGAGTCGCTGTCGGCATTTTCGCCGCCGGAATCGAACTCGGGGTCGAGCTCGGGGTCGAGATAGCGGTTCGAACCGGTTCGGCGCCCTTGACCACACGCAGCGTGCTGCGCCGGTGTTTGTCGATGACGGCGAGCTGGCGATCGAGTCGCTGTGTATCGAACCAGCCC
>CAUZBA010000052.1:0-12656 GCA_963577635.1 Phycisphaerae bacterium | reverse complement strand
TGTTCCAGCATCTGGTTCCTCAGCGAAAGCCGGGCCCGGAACAGCCGGCTCTTTACCGTCCCAACGGGGATCTCAAGCACCTCGGAGATCTGCTGGTAATCCATCTGATCGATGTCCCGCAGGACGAGCACCGAGTGGGAATCGGTGTCAAGACGCGAGATTGCGTCCTTCAGGCACCGGATCAATTCCTGATGTTGGACGCCCTGGTCGGGCGTCGGTTCCCGATGGTCGGCGAGTTGTTCCTGAATGCCGCCGCCGGCCCGGTCGGCGTCGGCCGCCCCTGGAGCATCGAGGCTGACCGTCTGGCGCAGCCGCCCCTTGCGCAGGTGCGATATGGCCGTGTTCATGATGATCCGGATCATCCACGTGGTGATCGCCGCCTGCCCCTGGAACGTCCCGATGCCCTCGATGATCTTGAGCATGGCGTCCTGGGTGACCTCGGCCGCATCCTCACGATGGCCGACCATTCGAATCGCGACGTTGAAGAATCGATGCCGGTGTTGTTCGAGAAGATCGCCCAGCGCGGCGCGATCTCCCTGCGTGACCCGGCTGATCAGATGCGACGGCGGGGCCCGGTCGACCATGACGCGTACTATGACCGTGCCGGCGTGCGCCGTCAATGGCGCGCGCGCGCGAAGGCACGCAACAGCCGTTATCCTCATTAATTACCGTGCGTTCCGGGCGTCGAACGACCATTGGGAATTGAGCCGGTGTCGGGTACGATGTGCAAGTCGCAATGATCCCGACCCGGTACGCACAATGAACGAACACGAGGGCTACCGATCGCCGCTTGCGGTCCGCAATGCGTCGCCGCAGATGCAGGCGATCTGGTCGCAGCAGCGTCGCGTGTCGATCTGGCGGCGCCTGTGGCTGGCGCTAGCCGAGGCCGAGCAGGAGCTGGGCCTGGACATCACGGACGAGCAGGTCTCGCAACTTCGCGACCACGTGGACGACATCGATTTCGCCGCCGCCCGCAGTCACGAACAGCGCCTGCGGCACGATGTCATGGCCCACGTGCACACCTATGGCGATGCGGCCCCGGCCGCCCGGCCCATCATCCACCTCGGCGCCACCAGCCAGTTCGTCGTCTGCAACTGCGAGCTGTTGCTGCTCCGCGAGTCGCTGCAACTCGTGGCCGCAAAGCTGGCCAACGCGATCGACGCGCTCGGTCACTTTGCCCGCAGTCACCGGTCGCTACCCGCACTCGGGTTCACCCACTACCAACCCGCCCAGCCCACGACGGTCGGCAAGCGCGCCGCCCAGTGGGGCCATGACCTTTCGCTGGGGCTCGAGGAGGTCGAGCATCGACTTGCGTCGTTGCGTTTTCGCGGCGTCAAGGGCGCTACGGGCACGCAGGCTTCGTTTCTGGCGCTGTTCGATTCCGACCACCAGAAGGTCGAGCATCTGGATCGCTTGGTCACGGAGAAGATGGGTTGGCCCGCCGAGCGGCGGTTCGCCATCACGGGGCAGACGTACCCGCGCGTCGTGGACGGGCTCGTGGTGGCGGCGCTGGCGGCCGTCGCGGCCTGCGCCGCGAAATTCGCCACCGACGTGCGCCTGCTTGCGAATCACGGTGAACTGGAAGAGCCGTTCGAGCAGTCGCAGGTCGGATCGTCCGCGATGGCGTACAAGCGAAACCCGATGCGCTGTGAGCGCATCTGCGGGTTGTGTCGGTTCGTGATCGGCCTGACCCAGGTCCCGTTTACGACGGCGGCCGAGCAGTGGCTGGAGCGCACGCTGGACGATTCCAGCACGCGCCGGCTGGTGCTGCCGGAATCCTTTCTGGCCATCGACGGAGTACTCGACCTGGTTGTCAATGTCGCACGCGGGCTGGTGGTGCATCCACTCACGGTGCGCGCCAACCTTGACAGGCAACTGCCCTTCCTGGCCACGGAAAACCTTCTCATGGCGGCCGTCCAGCACGGCGCCGATCGCCAGGAAGTGCACGAGATCATCCGGCGTCACAGTCTCGCCGCGGCGCAGCGCATCAAAGCTGAGGGGGCCGACAACGATCTGTTGCAGCGGCTTGGCGGCGAGCGCGTGTTCAAGGGGATCGACCTGGACAACGTGCTCGACCCGACGCGGTTCATCGGCCGCGCCCCCGAGCAGGTGGATGCCTTTCTCGACGAGATCGTCGAGCCGGTCCGACGGCGGTACGCCGATCAAATGAATCTGGAGTCGAAGGTCACTCTGTGATCACGTCGCTCGTCGGTTCGTTGTAGGGCGAAACGCCGCGAGTCGTCTCGCGGATGAATTGCCCGAACTCGACGCACAACGGGTCGTCGCTCAACTCCGCTTCGATCCGTTCCGCGGCCGTGGGGTTGGGAAGTCTGGATCGATAGAGCAAGTCGAACGCCCGCTTGAGCGGCGCGATGTGCTGCCGGTAGCCGGCCCGGCGCAGCCCGATGTAGTTCAGCGACCCGACGCATTTGGACACGTAAACGGTGCAGAAGGGGGGCACGTCCTTGAGCACACCCCTCACGCCCGCGAGGATGCTCAGACGGCCCAGCCGGCAGAACTGGTGGACCACGGCGTTGCCGCCAATGATGACGCGATCCGCCAGCTGGACGTGCCCTCCGACCAGCGTGCCATTGGCGAGCATGCAGTCGTTTTGCATGGCCACGTCGTGACCGAGGTGGCTGTTGGCCATCAGGAAATTGCGATCGCCTATCGTCGTGGGCACCTGCCCGGTCGCCCGGTGAATCGTGACCCCCTCGCGCAGCAGGTTTCCGTTACCCACGACGACACCAGGGCCGTCGATTGCCGCGTCGAATTTCAGATCCTGCGGCGCGAATCCGATGCAAACCGACGGGTAGAGCAGGTTGTCCGAACCGATCGATAACGGCCCGCGCAAGTAGACCTGCGCGATCAGGCGGGTGCCGCGGCCGATCGTCACCGGGCCATCGATCACGCAGTGCGGCCCGATCTCGGCGTCGTCGTCTATTTCGGCGCGGCGATCCACAACCGCGCTGGGATGAATGGTGGCCACATCCGGTTCCTGTGCGGGACCGCTGAGGCCATGCGCCCGCGGGTACTATGATATCACCTGTGGCTGAACGGTTGCTTCAAGATATGCAAGGTGTTGGAGTCGCGCCGCACGATCTGGTGGTGACCGACCTGGGCCGCATGGCGTACGGTGCGGCCCTGGCGGTCCAGCGCCACACACACCGGCGCGTCGTGGAGGGCGCCGCGCCGCCGACCCTGCTGCTGGTCGAGCACGATCCGGTGATCACGGTCAGCCGGCGGCGAAGCGCCGCCACCCACCTGCGCGCGGTGCCTTCGGAATTGGAACGTCTCGGGATCGAAGTGCACGAGACCGACCGCGGCGGGGACATCACGTACCACGGTCCCGGTCAGCTTGTCGCCTATCCGATCGTTCCTCTGGGGCCGCTGCGGCTGAGCATCGGGAAATATCTGCGCTGGATCGAGCAGGTCGTCATCGACACGGTTGCGGCGTTCGGTGTGTCCGCGTATCGCCTCGACCGGTTCACGGGCGTGTGGGTCGACCCACCGCACGATGGCGGTGCCGGCGGGAACGGTCGTCACGCCAAGCTCTGCGCCATCGGCGTGCGCGTCGAACGCGGCGTGACACTTCACGGCGCGGGGATCAACATAACCACGCACCTGGAACACTTTCAGACGATTGTTCCCTGTGGACTCACCGGTTGTTCCGTGACCAGCATGCAGCAAGTGCTCGCAGAGCGAACGCCGGCCATGGACCGCGTCAAGCAGGAACTGGCCAACGTGGTGAGCTTGGCCCTGCGCGACGCGACAGGCAACCCCTCGGTCGCCTCGATCGAAATCTAGGGATTCTTGGAATCAACGTGGCATGACACCACCGGTGGAGGCACAGACGAGCAGCGGGCGCGCGTCGGTCGGCGCGTTTGCCGCGGCGTCGATCTACGCCTGCGTGTTCGCGGCATCGCTGATCCCACTGTGCATTAATGGCGCATGCGGCAACAGCACCATGTCGGTGGACGTGTCACTCTGGTTGTACTGGCTTAGTGCCGCGGCCCTCTGGCTGATTTTGGGCGCCGCGGCCTGGACACTTCACCGCCGCGCTCCGGTCGCCATCCCTCGGGCCGCCACTGCGTCGGGTCGGATCGTCACCATCGCCGCGATTCTCGGCGTCGCGCTCGGCGTCAGGTTGCTGGTGGTCCTGACGACAACGCCGCAACTCAGCGATGACATGTACCGGTACGTCCACGACGGCAAGACGTTGGCCCGCGGGCAGAATCCTTATGCCGCGGCGCCGCACGATGTTCAGGGGAAGGCTCACATCGACGCACGGCTGATCGAGCGCATCAATTACGCGGATCTCGTGACGATCTACCAGCCAACCAGCCAGGCCGTATTCGCCGGCGTCGCCGCGTTGCAACCGTCCTGGGACGATCCTTTCGGGCACACCAGCTTTCGCCTTGCCTTCGTTCTGCTTGATCTGCTGATCATCGTGGCGCTACTTCGCCGTCTTGCCGTTGAGCACCGCTCGCCCTGGTGGGTGACGCTCTACGCGTGGCACCCTCTGGCGGTCAGTGAGGTCGCCGGTTCGGGCCACCAGGACGTGATCGGCATCTTGCTGCTGGTCGTCACCCTGTTGATGCTCACGCCATCGGCTGCCTACGTGTCGTGGCCGCGTGTCGTACTGGGCGCCGCGTGCTTCGCCGCGGCCATCGCAGTCAAGCCCGTCGTCCTTCCCCTGGCGATGCCGATCGCGTGGTCGGTGCGGCGGCAGCCCTGGTCCGTCGGCCTCGGTGTGTGCGTCGCGGCGACGGTGCTCGTCGGCCTCTATGTTCCGTTCCTCTTTATGGAAGACGGTATTCAGGGATTGTTCGACACCGTGAAGCGATTCGTTGCCGTCTGGGATCACAACAGTTCCGCGCACGCCCTGCTCAGCGAATACGGGGGCCGCCAAATGGCATCATCGGTGTGCGCCGGCCTGCTTGGCGCCGCGTTGATGGCGGCAATGGTCGCCGGGTGCGACGTCTGGCGTGTGGTCATGGTCTACATGTTCGCGGCGATCCTGCTGACCACCACCGCCCATCCCTGGTACGTGCTCTGGGCCCTCGCTCTCGTGCCGCTGCGATTCTCCGCCGCCCTGTGGGCGCTGAGCCTGACCATCACCTGGAGCTACGTCGCGTGGCGCGACGTCGACGCCTGGCAAGTGCCCACATGGGTACGCGTGATGATCTACGCGCCCGTGTACGGGCTGATCGTCGTGGAACTCGTGCGGTGGTGGCTGCGGCGAGAGAAGCGGCCAGGGCAACAGACGTTGGTCGCGAATGGGGCGGCAGGATTTTGACAGGATTGACGAGAGCAAGAGAGCAAGAGAGCAGGAAAACAGGAAATCAGAGGAGGGGGAACCGCTTTCTGCTTTCCTGATCTTCCACGTTCCTGATCTGCTGCTCTAACCCTCCTGTCAACTCCCCCGTTGAGCGCCTGCAGTCAATGTCACCGCGGCACGATTATCAGCGAGCTGGTCTGTTCGCCGAGTTTCCGGCCTCTTGACTTCTCGATCATCGTTCTGCCGTTGTACAGGTTGTGTGGGTGTTTCTTCTGAAGTTTCTTCACGGCGGGAGCGTACGCTTCGGTAACGCCGTGTGGGACGAACGCTTCATCGTGTGTAAACAGGCCGACGGTCACCTGCGATCTGAATGGGCCGTGGTAGAAATACGCTTCGTCCCCGTCGCGGCGCAGTGTGCGAACGCGATCTTCGGCGACCGATCGATAGGTGTCGCCGATCTGGTCGTCGTAGACTTCGACCTGCAACGAATACATGCCGGGGAACTGTCGCAGGTCGTACGGACCCGCGACGCCCGTCGCGGCGGCGGCGGTCGAGATGATCTGCGCTTCTTGGAAGGGGCGCTGTCCGTCAACCTTCAACATGCGCGTCTGGCGCACGGCATCGCGAGCATGATCCGCGGCCGGATCGACGTAGCGGCCGCGGTAGACCAGCGTCTTTTCGTCCGTGTCCGTGGTCCAGACATCCGGAATGTGCATCTGGTTGGCAAGCTTTGACCGCAGCATCTCGGCGCGCTTGTTGCGGTCCTCGCCTTCCAGCGTTGCGAGCAGGATGGACCATTGTGCGTCTGCCTGCCGCAACCGCTTCCTGTCGGGATCCTCGACCTTCCCGCCATGGCCCCCCCGGACTTCTCCGTGTGGGCCACCATTCCAAGTGCCCCACGTGCTGCGGACGGTACGTTCCTCCAATGTGCAGCCTGCTGACGCGCAAAGGAGCAGCGCCGCCAGAGCCGTCGCGGTCGCGCGGCGTGCGAGGGGTCGTGGTGTTGTCGTCCGGGACCGACGCATGGCGGGTGGGGCTTAGAGCGGTTTCAACCCATTCTTAGCGTCCTGAGCTGGTTGCAGCTACGCCTGGATCGAAAACGCTCCGAATCTGGACAAGATGGGGCCTGTGTCCCGTCTTGCCCGTGGCGACCGAAAGTCTACCTCTCCCCGGCGCTTCGTCCAAAGCGATTTGACCTCAGGGACCAGCCCATCTACCATTCCATCCGGATTAACTGATGATGACCGTCCTCGACCAGCCCCGGGCCCTGACGTCCTGGATGGAGGTCCTAGCCGACCCCACGCGGCTACGGCTACTGAGACTGCTCGAACGTCACGAGTTGGGTGTGACCGACCTGTGCGACATCGTTCAAATGCCGCAGTCGACGGTCAGCCGCCACTTGAAGCTGCTGGCAGAGGGCGGGTGGCTCCAGCAGCGCCGCCGCGCCACAGCGAACCTTTACCGGATGATCGTGGACGACGTGGCGCCCGCTGCGAAGCGGCTCTGGACACTGTCGCGCGACCAGGTCGCCGATTCGCCGATGTTCCGGCAGGACCAGTTGCGCCTACGGCGCAGGCTGGAGCAGCGCAAGGCGGGGGCGTCGGCATTCTTCGCCGGCGCCGCCGGGCAGTGGGACCGCATCCGCGAGGAGCAGTACGGCAGCCAGTTCGTCTTCGAGGCGATGCTGGCCCTGCTTCCATCGCACTGGACGGTGGCCGACCTGGGCTGCGGGACGGGGCAGATCACCGCGGCGCTGGCCGGCCACGTGTCACGCGTGATCGGCGTCGATGCTTCGGAGGCCATGCTCCGCGCCGCGCGCAAACGGACCACCGGGCATAAGAACGTCACCCTGCGCCGCGACGACCTGGAGGCAGTCGGCATCGAAGACAGTAGTTGTGACGCGGCGCTGATCGTGCTGGTCCTGACCTACGTCGCAGACGTGCCGTCGGTGCTCAGCGAGGCAGCCCGCATCCTGCGTCACGGCGGTCGGCTGGTCGTCGTCGATCTGCTTAGGCACGATCGCGAGGACTTCCGCCGCCAGATGGGCCAGGAGTTGCGGGGATTCGAGACGACCGAATTGGTCGATCTACTGAAAGACACGGGCCTGAGCCACGCGGGAGCACGCCACCTGACGCCGGAGCCGAACGTGAAAGGACCGGCGCTGGTGCTGGCGACGGCGGAGAAGTCTAAAGCTGTGGCGTAGGGGAGCAGAGGGGATTAGACAGGATCACAGGATTTTCAGGATCGACAGGATTGTTTTTGGGATGGGATTTGGAGATCTGACTTTGGCAAGAGCCGAAACACAGAAGAGCAGAAACGTAGATAAGCAGGAAAGCCGTCTGGTTCCTCTGATCTTCTGTGTTCCTGCGTTCTTGATTTTCTGCTCTGATCTTCCTGCCGATCTAACTCGTATCGGTCTTTTGATGTCTGGACGAAACGCCCACGGAGCCCACTGATGACCACGACACAGAGCAACACGACATCACCACAGTCGGCGGCAGAATCCGCAACTTTTGAATACAAAGTCGCCGACCTGGGCCTTGCCGAATGGGGTCGCCGCGAAATCGAACTCGCTGAGCAGGAGATGCCCGGCCTGATGGCGGTGCGTGCCGAGTACGCGGCCCGGCAGCCGCTGGCGTCGCTGCGCATCATGGGTTCGCTGCACATGACGATTCAGACCGCGGTGCTCATCGAGTCTCTGCGGGCGCTGGGCGCCGATGTGCGCTGGTGCTCCTGCAACATCTACAGCACGCAGGACCACGCGGCCGCTGCGGTGGTCGTGGGCCCCGGCGGCACGCCGCAGCGGCCTGAAGGCGTGCCCGCCTTCGCGTGGAAGGGCGAATCGCTCGAAGAATACTGGTGGTGCACCGAGCGCGCCCTCGATTTCAACGGCAGCGGGCCGAACCAGATCGTCGACGATGGCGGCGACGCGACGATGCTGATTCACAGGGGATTCGCTTGCGAGAAGGCCGGCGCCGTGCCCGACCCGGCCACCGCCGACAACGAAGAGTTCGGCGAGGTGCTGAAGGTGCTCGGCCGCTGCTTCGCCGCCGACCCCAAGCGCTGGCACAAGGTGGCCGCCGATTGTCGCGGCGTTTCGGAGGAGACCACGACCGGCGTGCTGCGTCTCTACCAGATGCAGCGCGACGGAACGTTGCTGTTCCCGGCCATCAACGTGAACGATTCGGTTACCAAGAGCAAGTTCGACAACATCTACGGCTGCCGGCATTCGCTGATCGACGGGATCAACCGCGCCAGTGACGTGATGATCGGTGGCAAGGTTGCCATCGTCTGCGGCTACGGCGAGGTCGGCAAGGGCTGCTGCCAGTCGCTGCGCGGACAGGGGTGTCGCGTCATCGTTACCGAGATCGACCCGATCTGCGCCCTGCAGGCGGTGATGGAAGGGCACGAAGTCAAACGGCTCGAAGATATCATTGCCGAAGCCGACTTTTTCGTCACGACGACCGGCAACTTCAACGTGATCAACGTCGAGCACATGAAACAGATGAAGGACGGTGCGGTGGTCGGCAACATCGGCCACTTCGACAATGAAATCGACATGGTCGGCCTCGCCGCAGTGCCCGGGATCGAGCACCAGACGATCAAACCGCAGTACGACCGCTGGACGTTCCCGGACGGCCACAGCATTCTCGTTCTGGCCGCCGGGCGCCTGCTCAATCTCGGTTGCGCGACGGGACACCCCAGCTTCGTGATGAGCAACAGCTTCACCAATCAAATCATGGCGCAGGTCGAGCTGGCCGAGAACATCAAGAAATACGGCAAAGAAGTGTATGTCCTGCCCAAGTACCTGGACGAAAAAGTCGCCCGGCTGCACCTGGAGAAGCTCGGCGTCAAGCTGACGCAGTTGACGCCGCAGCAGGCCGAGTACATCGGCGTGCCCGTCGAAGGCCCGTACAAGTCGGACCATTACCGGTATTGATTCACCAGAGAATGTGCGGGCAGGATGCCAGCGACGACTCAAGTGCTGCGCGGGTCGGTCGAGCGCGACACGCTGCTTGACCGCTACCGGTCGACTCTTGGCGTCAACCCGGCGCTGGATCGATCGGTTGTCAGCTTCCAGGCCAACCGCAGGCAACCGTTTTACGGCTGGTTCAATTTCAAAGAGGGGTTCTCATCGCGACTGGTAGCGTACGCTGTTGAGCGGTACCTGACGGGCGAGGATCTCGGCATAGCGGTAGATCCGGTCGAGATGCTCGCCGGTCTGGTCGTCGCGCGATTCGGCCAGTTTGGCCAGGCCGAAGATCACCGCGCCGCGGCTGCGCAGCAGCGCCTCGCTTCTCTCGGCCACCGTGACTTGCAGTGATTCGTTGATCCTCAACAGCCGGTTGTCGTAGATCCGAAAGATCAACATCGTGACGCCTGCGGTGGTCAACACCAGGACGAATGCCACGACGAGACCGATCCGCCACACGCGTCTCACGAACGCCGTGATCACCAGATCGACCGACGCTTCGCTTTGATGGACCAGGAGCTTGGCGCCCAACATGGGCAGGTTCCTTGCCGCGATCAGGTGGTTGCCGTCTTCGAACCGGGCCCATCCGATGCTGTCTGGATCGGCGATCGATCCGAGTTCACCGATTCGCCGTCCCTTCGCGGGCCCCGTGAGCCGGAGGTCGGCAATCGGCAGATCCTCCACCGCGGCGTCGAATCGTAGCCGGGGGTGGCAGAGTACGCGACCGGTTGTTTGGGATACGACGCACAGGAATGTTTCGTCGGGAAGGTGGGTGCGCTCGACCACCGTCTGAAGGCGCTGCTAGTCGTCGGGGTTGTAATTTAAGTCGTGCAGATCCATCTGTTCGATCAAAAACGCCGTTTGCACCGTGTGCTGCCGGGTGTTCAACATCAGGCGCTGTCGCACGATGTAACGCAGGGCCCGCGCCTGACGCTCATTGAATAGAGACAGTGCGACAATCAGGCACGCAAACTCCGCGGTGGTCACCAGTGTGATGAGCAGCCATCGCTTTCGGATCCGCAGTTTCACCGTGCGAATTGTAGCGGACGTCGTCGCGAGTGATGAACGAGCGACGGAATCCCTTGCCTCCTGTCGAGCGGCCGAACCCAGCAACATCCACCGCCAATGACGTGTGCAACCCTCGGTTCATGAGGCGAGTCGCCCCCGAGTATCGAGTATCGAGTATCGAGTATCGAGTATCGAGTATCGAGTATCGAGTATCGAGTATCGAGTATCGAGTATCGAGTATCGAGTATCGAGTATCGAGTATCGAGTATCGAAGAATCGTATCACAAATCATTGCGCGCCTTCTCACGCTTGCGCCCCTCGACACTTGACACCCGACACTCGTTACCACTCCCATTCCGCCACGGCGGATCTTCGGCCTGTCCATCCAGTCAACTCCTTCGTAGGACGAATCGGCGTGCAACGTGTGTCGAGCGCCCCATTCGCGTAGTGAGTGATATAATCGCGCGATTCGCTGTGTGACCCTTTTGCTGCACTGCTCCAATCACTCTTGCGATGCACAATCCTGAGTTCGGCCGCAATCGAGCGTTCATCTCCTGGCGCGTATGCTTGACGTATGCGGTTCTGATTACGGTCGCGGTTCCCTGGTATTGGCCAAAGGAAGACGCCACGTTCTGGTTCGGCCTGCCCCGCTGGGTTGTCGTGGCCGTGGCGGCTTCGGTGGTGATCTCAGCGTTCACAGCGCTGCTGTTGTGCCGTTCGTGGCCGGATGAGCCGGAACATAAGGGGGGGGGTGAGGCGTGAACGGTGAACCCTACACCTTCGGGTTCGGTGCGCTGGCGTTCATCGGTTTGTACCTGATGTCGATGCTGGGTATCGGGTGGCTTGGCTACCGGGCCCGCCGGCAGGAATCGCTGAGCGACTTTTTCCTCGCCGGACGGCGCGTCGGTTTTCTGGTGCTCGTGTTGACGCTCTATGCCACGCAGTACAGCGGCAACACGCTGTTTGGATTTACCGGCACGGCCTTTAAGCGAGGCTACTTCTGGATCACCAGCCTCCACTTCATGACGGCGATCGTTGTCTTCTATCTTCTGTTCGCCCCGAGGTTGTATGCATTGTCAAAGCGCCGGGGTTTCATCACGCCTTCCGACTACCTGTTTGATCGGTTCCGCTCGCCGGCACTCGTCCTGGTCGGCACGACGGTCATGGTCGTGGCCGTGTCCAATTATCTTGTGGCGCAACTGAAGGCGATGGGACACGCGGTTGAGGGGCTGACGAACCTGGATCCGCAATGGGCGTACGGTTTCGGAGTTGTGGCGCTGGCGATGATCATCATCGTCTACGAAAACCTTGGCGGCTTTCGCGCCGTAGCGTGGACCGATACGGTTCAGGGACTGATCCTGATCTTCGGTTTCGCCGCGCTGGTGTTCATGGTGTGGCGCGAGTTCGGATCGGTCGCCGATGCCACACAAAAGTTGGCCTCCCGGAGCGAACAGGTATCGAAGGTGAAGCCACCGGATGCTGCGCGTTGTCGCGAGTGGCTCAGCTACATCCTTCTCGTCGGCATCGGCGGCGCCCTGTATCCGCAGGCGATCCAGCGCATCTACGCGGCCAGATCGGCGGCGACGCTGCGCCGCAGCCTGGCGGTCATGGCGTTTCTGCCCCTGACGACGACGGTGGTGGCGATCGTTGTCGGCATCATCGCCGCAGCCCATCTAACGGGCCCGATGGTCGAGCGGCCCGATCGCGTTCTGGCGGTGATGTGCCAGCAAGTCCAGCAGAACTCGCAGTTCGGATACTGGCTCGTCGTGTTGATCGTCGCGGCGATACTCGCAGCGATGATGTCGACGGCCGATTCGGTGCTGCTTTCGATCAGCTCAATGCTGACCAAAGACATCTACGTTCGGTTCATCCATCCCGGAGGCGATGAGCAGCTCGCGACGCGACTGGCCAAGCATTTGTCGTGGGTCGTCCTGGCGATCGCCACGGGGGTGGCAATCCTCCTACGCGAGCGTACCGACCTGGTCCGGCTGTTGGACCGAAAGTTCGATCTGCTCGTGCAACTGGCACCGGCGTTCATGATCGGTGTACGCTGGTCAACGCTGCGCGCGGGGCCTGTGCTGCTCGGCGTGTTGGTGGGGATTTCGGTGTCGCTACTGATCGCCTACGCGATGGGTAAGAGCAGACTATGGGGTTTTCATCCGGGGTTGTACGGCCTGGCGGCCAACACCCTGATCGCCGTGGGTGGGTCGATGCGGCCACTTCGCGTGCGGAATCCCAGTGGACCGTCGTTGCACCATGTACGGCAGCGGGTTGTTTGATAGAATCGTTGTCGCGGATCGCGGATCGAGCGACGAGACGCCATGACGCAATACCCACTTCGGATTCACAAGAAAGTGAAGTTGGAAGAGGCACGCATGGTGGTGGCCTTCTCCG
>CAUZBA010000051.1:0-12676 GCA_963577635.1 Phycisphaerae bacterium | reverse complement strand
CCAGCACTTGGCACGCCCGGCGTTCCGAGACGACCTGGCGGCCTAATGCGTTACGCGCATCGTCAACCGCTCGCCGTCGCTTGGCCGGACTCAGCAGCTTGGGCTTGCCGCCTCACGCGGGATCGCCTTGTCCAACTCCGCCTCAGGCAGCCTGCTTCAGCCTCCTACCCAGACGCCGTCGTCGTCGGTCTCGGGCCTTACGGTTCATTCTGTTAGGCACTCTTAGTCTGTTAATATGGAGTCAGTGAGTCTCGGCGGCTCCGCGCCGTCGGCGACCACGTTCACCATCACCGACAGGCTCCAAGACAGGAAAATACCATGCTCGTACCGGATCTACATGAAGGCTTCATCATCCTGAACGACAATGGATCCAACCGCTGGTGGACGGGGGTCGAGTGCGTCCTGGCCAGGCGCGGTAACGGGGCCGAGCAGCGTGCCTGCCTGTCGCACGAGTGCCGGGCCGAGCTCGTGAACGACGATCCTTTCGGGCACCCGGGCGAATATGAGTACGTGGCGATCACCACCTGGTCGGGAAACTACGCGTTCCGCAGCGGACACAAGCTCGTTGGATCAGAACGGTCGAAACCCAGCGATGCCGCGCCGACCTGCGAGAAGATTGACATGCCGTTGCGGGTGGAAGGCGCCGACCGGGACGTGCGGCCCATGCCCTTTGACGACGTGCTGCGGATGCTCCGGTCGGATTTCGCGGACGGCTACCGGAAGGTGTACATGGCCATCGCGTATCGCCAGGGCGGACACGAATACACGCTTTACGCGCCGTGCCGGTACATCAATTTCCCGAACCCCGACAAGCCGGACGTAAAATACCTTCAGCCGATCTCCGGCTACGTGGTGTACGAGCAGGATGAACAGTTCTCCATCGCGTATGTCGTCTGCCACATCGCCGACGGCCAGGTCAAAGCGCTTCAGTTCAAGCTGCGTGAAAGGGTGACGCTTGGCGAGGCGCCCGACGGGAACGGGCCCGCAACATTCGAGTTCTGCGGCGTGGAGCGGATCCGCGACAAGGACGCCATGTGCACGTTCTTTTCGTATTGAACGTCACGTCGCTACTTTGGGGACGACGCGCTCGGCCGCATTTTCCATCTCGAAATAGTCGCGCCGCGCGAAACTGAAAATTGATGCGACCAGCTTCGGCGAAAACATCTCGCACAGCGTGTTCATTTCGCGAACGTTTCCGTTGAAGAATCGGCGGGCTGCAGCGATGCGATCCTCGGTGAGCGACAGCTCCTTCTGAAGCGAAAGGAATTGTTGATCGGCCTTGAGGTCGGGATACACCTCGACAACGGCGAAGAGCCGCTTGACCTCAAGCATCAGCGAAGACTCCTCCGCAGCTTGCGCGGGCTCCGGGCCCTCGTTGGCCGCGGCCCGATTTCGCAATTCTGTGATCCACTCAAGAAGCTCACGCTCATGCTTCACATAACCCTTAACGGCCGCGACAAGGTTTGGGATCAGGTCGTAGCGCCGTTTCATCTGCACGTCGATATCCGACCAGCTCTCGCGCGTGTGCTGGCGAAGACGCGTCAGGCGGTTGTACGTGGCAATCACCCATACGAGCATGGCCAGGACAACGACGGCAACGATGATCGACGCAATCTGCATGGCGATTCGCTCTAGCCTGAATGTTTGAGATCTTCTGTCAGGTGCTGCGGCCAGTAGGAGTAGAACCGTTCCAGCCACGCTAGCTTGACTCTGAACTCGATCGGTCCCCAGCGTTGCTCGCCGTCGCTCAGGCAGCAGCGACCATTCTCGATATCGACGCAGGGCGGCCGTGTGGTGAGAAGAAACTCCATCATCCGTGGATGGACGACGTCATAACTAAACCGCTTGTCGGAACTGCGCACGTAGAAGCGGCGGCTGAATTCGGCCGATTCGAAATCAATGTCGTCGAAGCCGAACGCGCCCGCAAGCTTGTCGGACATTCCTTCCGGCCGGATAAGCAGATCCGGCAACGATGCGAACGGCAGGTGCACGATCAGATAGCTGAACTGGTAGGTGGTCGTGCTGGTGGATTCCCGCTGCTGCGTGTAACGCGACAACAAAAGTCGCCCATGTTAGCCGGCCACGGTGCGACGCCGATGGTGACGGGCCCCGAAAGGGTGTTGTAGGCGACGCGGCTGTGGCCGCGTCGAAAGATATCGGAGTGCGCGTACCGCTCGTCATGCGTATGGCCCTCGCCCGGATCGAATTGCCAACCGAGGAAGTTGGCGAACGCCGCCAACTCCGCTCGTCGCTTTTTCGCCGCCTGCTAGCTGATGACGGCAATCGCGATCGCTACGACAAGGACGCCAACAAAGCCGATGATCAGCACGAACGGCATCGGGTCAACCGGTATGGTTTGCGTTCGCCGGGCTGGTGCTCGGCCCGGTACTCAGCCCGGTACTATTGTCGGCGATCGCCAGGAAGTGAAACGCCTGGAACGGGTATTCCATCGCGCGCTTGAATCGTTCAAGACTCAAGGGGTCGTTTCCGCCGAGGAAATCGCCCATCTTGTAGAGCAAGTACCCGTGCTCGCGCACGACGTATCCGTAGACGTCGTCGGCAGTGCAGTCTGACACCTCCATTCCATCGTGCGAGCAGTGGAAGATGACGGTGGGCCGATACCGGTTAAGCATCTCCGGTGCGCCCCGCAGTGCGTTCAGTTCCATCCCCTGCACATTGAGCTTGATGAACCCGATGGGACGGTCGCGCGGCACGACGTCGTCGAGGCGCACGCGTTCGACCGTGATCTGATCCACCTCGCCGGGACCGCGCGTCGCCAGGCTGCTGAACCCCGAACGCCACGAATTGAGATAGAACGGCGCTTCGCCGGTGACGTTGCTCAGGGCCTGCTCTCTGACCTCGACACCGAGGAATTTTCGGCGAATCCAGGCCGCCTTATAGGCGATCGGTTCGAAGGCAATGTGGTGGCCGTTGGGCGACATTTGGCGCATCCGTGCCAGTGTCATACCGATATGGGCGCCGCCGTCCACGCAGTTCATCGGGTCCTTGATGACCCGCTCGTAAACGCGGCGTATCAGAGCCTTTTCCGTGTAGACGCCGTTCAGTTCCGGATGACGCCGCTCTCTGGGCATCTCAGCCAGGTGGCGCAGATGCGCCGCCATACGTTCCAACGGCGTGCCGACCAGGCGATGAGCAATGTAGTCTCTTGTTCGCAAGTGATCGTCCTCTGCGAGGAGAGGAGTATAACGAGTTAATCGACCAGACTTCGCTTGGGAACGAAACCGATTTCCTGCTCGACCCGGCGAATGTCGAAAACGGATGCGCGCCGACGGTCGGGTCGTTCATAGTATTTCAGGTCGAGCTTTCCGGTGGCGTCCGGGTACCAGGATCGCAGCACTTCCCCGACCCCCGGTTCCACGCAGACGTCGGCGCCGACGGCGTTCATGATCCTCGCCCCCGGTTTCGGCGCCGCTTGCGTCGCCAGCCTGAAACACTCGACCGCATCGCTCAGATACATGAAGGACAGGTGCCCCACAGTCCATTCGGGCACCGGGCCGGGACGCGTGGGCTGCCGACGATCGCCGTCCGGAATGATCACGCCGAGGCGGATGCAAATGAAGTCCAGCGAATCGTCCTGGCGCGAAAGGTAGCGAATCAACTGCTCCATCATGAATTTCGAGAATCCGTAACCGTGTCGGTCCAGGCACGGGTGCTCGTCGTCGATCGGCACACTCAGCGGGCGAAATCGGGTCGACTGCATCCCCGTGGCCGCGATCGAGCTGGCCAGGACGAACTTGCGGCAGTCGCCGACGATCAGGTGTCTTAACAGACCGTAGGTCCCCTGCACGTTCACCGCCAGGCAGGCGGCTTCGCCGTCAAGAGCGTTGGCGCCCGCGAGGTGCAGCACCGCGTCAAAGTGGTGTGGATCGAGACCGTGCAGATCCTCCGGGCGGGTAAAGTCACCGCGCACACACGCGGTTCCATCCACATCGGCGTCGCCGCGAGAGAGGCACACCACCGCATGCTTTGCCGACATCGCGCGGGCCAGCGCGCCACCGATAAAGCCGCGCGCACCGGTAATGAGAATTGTGCTCACGGTTGCTGTGTTACAAGAACCACGGCCTGCCGCAACAGGACCCGATCCATCACCGGACCATACGTCCCAGGTTCCAGCTCGATCGTAAGAATCTTCCCTTCGGCCGCACCGGTCAAGGCCGCACGGGGCGCGCCTGCGTGCAGGTGTACGCGCGCCTCCGTCTTGCCATCCACCGCAACCTTGACGATCAGGTCGCTCCACGACGAGGGCCTGTCGCCGCCGTCACCTGCTTCAAGGTCCGCCTGTGCCGCGAAACGTACCGCCCCGGCGGGCAGCTCGAATCGAACGGTCACGGGTGCGTGTAGCCAGAATCCGCCGTCGATCACGCGCGGCGGCATGGGCACGCCGAACACCTCGCCGCCGGCCACGACGCGAAGCGGCAACTCATGCAGATCAACCAGGCGCTGGCCGCTGCTGCCGAGGTCGATCCGGGCCACGCGCGACAGATCGATCGTGACGGCTGCGGATTTCAATTCATTGCCTTCCACGCGCGTGAAGGTGAGTTGATCGCCCGACTCGATTCGCAACTGCGAGGCGTGCACACGGCTTCCGTCACGCAGGACCAGCCGGTCCACGGCCGCCAGTTCCGGTTTCTCGTCGTTCGCCAGGCTGACGCTGCGGACGCGCTCGAGCGGCACGTCGATGGGTTCGGCGCCGCCGGCAAGTTCTATTCGAACGTGGGATGTGTGGATCGACGCAACGAAACCTTCGAGCACGTCGCCGTTCACCAGTTGCACCCAGTCCACACCTGCGGGCTCTGAGGCGAAACCGTTGGCGGTGGCGTCGTGCCCGGGCGGGACGAATCGCCTCACGCGTTCGAGTTGCACGCCGATCGGACCCAGGGCGGGATGGCGAAGGCGAAGCGTCTGGCCGTCCTCGTCGGCGCCGAACCATGTGCCCACAAGTCGCTGTCCGTCAGTCAGCGACAGCGCCGCACCACCTCGGTCAGCCTGCGCGGCGGCCTGATCCTCCGGCGCATCGATCAACAGCTGCACGAACTGGTCGATGGGCTTGACGCGCAGTTGCCGGCTGCCGTCGAAGAACCGCAACTTATCGTCCGCGAGTCGGTGAATGCGGATGGGTTGGCGGCGCAGGTCCAGCCCGACGGCCGTCGCGGACTGGACCGCCGCAACCGGTGGCGCCCAACAGATCGCCAGGAGCACACTGAGCGAGGCGCCGACCACGCGCGGTCGGCGGCCACGACAATTCTGTGGCATCGGCGGCGTGCCTGGTCCCATGCGACTCACCTCTGAAATATGGGAAGCAGCCGGTTGGGTACCTGAAGGATCAGCAACGCCATCGCCGTGCCGTAGTGATCTCCGTGGCTGGAGGTCCACTGGCCCTGCGCGGTCTGGCGCGCGAGCATTTCCTTTCGCACCCATGGGAACCATTCGGCCCAGTATCGCCCTCCGGCCAGAAACATCGCCTGCACCGCGTAATAGTGGCCGTAGAAGTAGTGCCCGAACTGGCGACCTGACGCGCCACTCTTTTGTCGCAAAAGGTATTCAAGACCCTTGTTAAGTGCTTCGTCCTGGTACACGCCGGCGTAATAGAGGCTCGCAACGCCCGCCGCAGACCGGGGGAACGCAGAGTTGCCGCCGCCGAGCCTGTAGCGAAAACCGCCATCGCTGCCGTTTTGACAGCGGCGCACGTACGAGACAGCGCGGTCGATCGTCTCCGACGGCACGCTGATCCCCGCATTGCGCGCCGACCGCAGGGCCATGATCTGGCAGATCGTCACCGAGATGTCGGCGTCAATCGGGATCGGGTGATACCGCCAGCCGCCTTCCCTGTTCTGGTTGAGGACGATCAGGCGCACGGCTTTGACCAGCGTTTCCCGCAAGCGCCGCTCGGCGGTCATCCCGTACACCTCGCCCAGAAACAGTGTGGCGAAACCGTGTCCGTACATCGGCCCATGTGAAGTGTCGGCGGCAATCAGCCCCGATTCCTGGGCGCTATCCAGGATGAAGGACAATCCCTTGGCGACCTGCGGGCCGTACGTGCCCCGATGCGGGAGGTGTCCATCGGCCATGAACGCCAGACACGCCAATGCGGTAATCCCGACGTGTCGGCCATAGCGGTCGTGGCCGTAGCTGCCGTCGGCCGCCTGCATCGCTGCAAGTCGTTCAAGCCCCCTGTCCACTGCAGCGCGCAGCTTGTCGGTGATCTCTACAAACGCGACGGGCCCTTCCTGCGGCGCTTCGCCGTCAGAAGCGGCGCCGAGGCCGACACCAAGCAAACCCACCACGCATGCCCATCGCCATGTCCTCGTCAAGGCTGTTCTTCCTCCGCCAGGCGCCTGTAGTAAGCCTCAGTCAGTGTCCGGTAGATGAGACTGAAGCGCTCCTGCATGCTCTGAACCAATTCGTCGCGCAGGCGCGGCGGTAGGTTGCCCCACTCGCTTCGGGTCTGCGACAAAGGCATGCCGTCGGGGCCCACCGGGCCTGCGGCTCCGGGCGAAAATTCGCCCGTGTTGCCTTCACTCGGCGCCGCCCCCTTGGCGGTCGCCTTGGCGTTGGCACTGCTGCCCGTATTCTGAGGCCGTGGGGAACCGCTGGACGACGAACTGCCGCGGCAGGCGCTGCACTGCTTTTTCGCTTCGGCAATCAGCACATCCAACCTCGACAGCGCCGATTCCTGTAACCGTTGCGTTTCTATTCCCGCGTTCAACTGCTCGCCGAGTTTGCCCTCGGCCTCTTCCATCTCGCGAAGGGCCATCTCCAGACCGTCCGGAACGTTGATTCCCTGCAGCCGCCGCCTGATCTGGGCGTCGACGGCCCGATCCGGCGCCGGCCGCGGCGGCACCTTTGGCGCCGACGGTTCGATCTGCAGCAGATCGTCAAGCGTCGGTTGGGTGTCGGTGGCGACTGCAAGCAGACTCGTGGCACCGAGCAAACTCGCACACACCGCCAGCCACCAGATGTTTCCGCTCATGAGTCAGGCTCCTTGAATGTCAGGCTTCTACTGCCCCTCGGCTGCGCGCCGCTGCAGTTTGCGCAATCGCTGCTGCAGACCCTCCATGTCGGACCGAACCTTCCGGATCAAACGCTGTCCGATCTGCTTCAACTCGCCCTGCTCGCGCGCCAGCCGTCTGTATTGTGCCTTATCCCGTTCGTCGGCGGCGCCCTCGCCGCGCCGGCGGTCGAGCTGCCTGGTCCGGCGGTAAACCTCGTCCTGAAGTCCCCGCAGCAGCTTCAGATCCGCCAACGATCCGACCAGCGCCGATGAACGGCCGCCGCTGCCGCCGACGCCGCCACCCTTAGAGAACTCGTCCTCTTCAGGATCCTGCTTGAGCGCCTCGGCCATCCGCTTCAGCGTCGAGGCGATCCAGGCCTGATCGTCCGGAAGACAACCGTCGATCTGGATCGTGCGCAGCTGGGCCGCCATGTTCAGGGCCAGTTCATCGATGCGGTCGTGCGCATGCTTGAACAGAGTGGTCTTCTGCATCTTCTCGCCGAGTGTCGCCGCCGAAACGCGGACGTCGGCCTGTCCGTCGCCGATCTGGCGACACTCAAGCTTCTCCTGGCGATTCAGACTCACCCGACCGGCCAACGGCACCGTTCGGTCGCGCAACTGCAATTGCAGCGATGCGAGCCGTTCGTATTCAGCGCGCAGCTCGTCGCGCTGCTGAGCGGTCGTGTCCTCGTCGAGATTTTTCTGCTTCTCACTCACGCGCTGCAGCGCCTCGACAAGCTTCTCCAACGCGGAAGTCTCGGCGGCGGTCGCCGTCGGTTTCAGGTCGGATCGCAACGACGCGATCGCCGCGGCCTGACGCTCCGCCGCACCGCAGAGCAGGTCCGCCGCGTCCGACCGTTCGGCGCCGCGAGCCTGCTGCTCCACGGCAAGCGTGTTGCCTCTGACCGTCGCGAGGGAGGGGACAAGGCCCGCCACGTCGATGGCGCCCTCGAGCCGTTCGATGTGCGACTTCTGTTGCTCGATGAGCCGCTCGATCGATGCCGCCAGCTCGGCCAGCCGCCGACGCAGGATCTGCTGTCGGCGACGGTCCTGATCGTTGAGCTCCTTGAGCATCTGACTGATGATGTCCATGCTGTCCTGCTGATGGGCGCCGGCCTGAGAAAGCCGATTCTCGCCGATGCGTTGCGATGCCCGTTGCATCGACTGGCCCAGGCCCTGTCGCAACGCGACGGACGCCGCCTCCGCGAGCGCCGCCGCGGAGGCTTGGTCGCGGGCGCTGGGACTGCGGCGTGACAGGGTGTCAGCGGCGGTCTGCATCTGTTCCACCAGTGTTCTGCCCTGCTGCTCCAGGCTCTTCTGGCTCGCAGACATGTCGCCGAGCTTGCCTGACTGCTGTGGCGAAAGCTCATCGGGGCTCAGCGACGCGGTGTGCGCCAGCGCCTTACGCGTATCCGCGGCAAGATCTCTCTGCGCGCTTTCGATCTGCTTCAGCTTCAATTGCAGCGTCTGGACGTCTTTGCCCTGATCCAGCAGCTTGATCATCTTGCCCAGCGCATCGCGCACGCCGCGCTGTTCCTGGCGCGCCTGATCCTTCGACCGGTCATTCGCCTCCGTGTCCCCGGCCCGGTTGGCCTCCTGGAGCTGTCCGACGGCCGCCTGCGACGCCTGCGACGCGGTTTGGCTCAACGCGGCGATCTGATGGACCAGTTCCCACAGCGACGGAGCTTCGAGTCGGTTGCGCTCGATCCGTCGCCGCATCGATGCCACGACGGCCCCTTGATTCTGGAGGCGTCCGGAAATCCTCTGCTGGGCCGATTCGGCGCTGCGCGCCGGCAGGTTGGCCGCGGTATGCTGCGCCGCCTCAATGCGCACCGCGGTCTGGCGCACGCCTCCCAACTCACTGCGCAGCTGGCGAACCAACGCCGACGGCTCGATGATCTTCAGGCGACGCACCGCGCTGCGCTGCGGTTCGTGGCGGTCGCCGTCCAGTTCGAAAATGTCCTGGGCCAGCGCGGTGAGCTGCACCTCATCGCCGGGTTCGAGCATGAAACCCTTCAGGTCCAGACCGTGCTCGAGTTCCAGGCGGTGACCGTGATCCGCGTGCTCGGCGACCTTGACCGTTTGCAGCGTTGACGGCCGGCCCTCGGAGGCCCGGCTCGGCATCTGCGCCTCCAGGTGCAGCCACGCCATGCCCACGTCGTCCTGGGCCATGCTTTTCAGCGGGATGACCGCCGAGGCCAGGACCGATTCGTCGGCGGCCGGCGCCAGCATCAACGCCGACGGCGGCGCGTCTTCAACCGCCCGGATCTGATAGACCCGCTCGGACATATTGCTCAGCCCGTACCGGTCGGTCAGGTGGATCGGCGTTGTGACCGATCGATCAAGGCGCAACGCCAACTCAATCCTCGTCGGATTCGAGCCTTCACTTTGTTCCTCGGGATCGAACACGCGCACCTCGACGTCTGTCGCGTCCTTCAGGCCTGGGAAGGTTGTCGGGAGCATGTTCCTCGACCACACCATGGGTTTATTCAGCTTGAGCTGGAGGCGCACCGCGGCGCCGCGAAGGGCCGAGGTCGTCACCAGCGGATTGGTGGACGGATTCGTGTCGATCAGCATCACCGTGCGGCCGGCAACGGCGGCCCGCGCATACTCAGGCGGCTCGATCACCACTTGAAGTTCGCGTACCAACGGACGCGGGACCAGGCGGATGCGCTGCGGTTCGGTCTGATGGTCGCCCGCCCCGAAATAACAGTCGATTCCCACCCACGGCATGGGGCCGCCGGCCTGATCGGGCAGCCGCAATGCGACGTCCTTGCTCACGTCGATCATGCGCTCGAAGCGGCCGACCTGCGTTGGCGCGACGCTGTGGTTGCGCATCAATTGAGAACGCCACTCGCCCACCTCCTGGTCGGATCGTACAAAGCGATGGTGCAGCCACGTGCGCATGCCCTCGCGATAGCCACGCACGACCCGCGCTTCCAGTTTCAGCGGTTGATCGATCGGTGCCACCTGTTCGGTCACCAGGCTTTTGACACGAAATCGTGTCGGCCAACGCGCTTCGCCCAGGGGCATCAACCAACGCTGCCACGCCACGCTGAAACTGCCGTCGGGCGCGGCAAGGCACACGCCCGCGGTGACGAACAGCGCCGCCAGGGCGGTCATCAGCCAACGGATGGTTTTGGCCGGCGCGATGAGACTCACGAGCGGCGCACTGCCCAGCCGCGAGCTGGCTTGGCCGATGCTGGCCCGGGCAAGCGACGCCGTCTTCGGCGTCAGGGAATACGAACGGGGGTCGGACGAAAACTCGACGGCGCTGGCCAGGCTTCCCGACAGTTGCGGGAACAGCCTCTCGGCCCGCAACGCCAATGAGGTCAACGCCGGCTGAAAGCGAATCACGCCCGACATCCACCTGAACAGCCAGAAGCCCGCCGAACCGGCGAGGGCCGCGCCGATCACCAGCCGCAGCCACCACGGCAGGCGTAGCGCGTAGTCACCGACGCCGCACAATAACGCCGACGCGACGACAGCGCTCGACCATTGCGTGGCGCGCTGGAGGAATAACAGCAGCCGACCGTAGCGCCGCACCTGATTCAGTTGTCGAATGGCTCGATCCATTCGCCGGTCCGTCCGCTGGAAGATTCCTATTCGATCATAGGTGCCGGCGATTCGCTGACCCCTGCCAAAAATATCGCCGGCGGCGTGTTTTACTACCTATTACGCGAGCCGGATCCATTTTCGGCCCAACCACTCGCAGGTGAGAAGAATAACCACAACGATCAGCGCCAGCGGCGAATCCCATAGCGATTCCGAAACATCGTTGGCGGTCGGGTCGGGCTGGGGAATCCATTCGGCGAGTCGGCCCAATTCGTCCGGTTTGACCATTCGGCCGCCCGTTTCTTCGGCCAGGCGCTTGAGTCGGTCATGATCGGCAAGGCGCTGACGCAGCTCCCCGTCGGCCTCCGTGACCAGGATCGGCCCCCAGATCATGTCGAGGTCGTCGAACTGCGGCTGGTCCACGCGCAGCATGAACCGTCCGGCGTACCCCGGTCTCCAGAGCGCCTCGTAGCGGACCGGCCGGCCGGTTTCGACGTTGTCGTCGCCGGCGGCATCGCGCGGCACAAGCTCGATTCGATCTGCGTCGGTATCGCTTTCAGAACGCCTCGCCACCACATCGACCTTCGGCAGGTGGTACTTCAACAGCGCCTCGTCTTCAATGGTCAGGCTGATCAGAACCGGTGCGTTGATCTGAACCCTGCGATGCGAAGCGCTCAGGCGCACCGGGCGCCAGTCCTGCTGGATGCGGCCGCGTCCCATCATCTGGATCAGCTGGGCCCAGAACTGTTCGTGGTAAAGCGCGCCGCGGCCGTGGCGCCAGCGCCAGGTCTCGTCGGTTCCGACGTAGAGCACCTGGCCGGCGCCGTATCGCATCGTGACCATCGCGTCCCACCGTTCTCCCTGCTGATCCACGGCCTCGGCGAGCGTCTCGGCAGTTGGTTTGAGCACGCCCAGATCCTGAACCCACTGCAGGGCCACAAGTTCGTCCGGCCAGGCCGGCCGCTGCTGGGCCGGACTTGAAGGATCAACCAGGCGCATGACGCTCAGGGCCTCGGCCAGCGGCGAAGGCGTGACAACGCATCCGCCGCGCGCGTCGATCGGTGTGACGCCCGCGGGCCGGCGCATCGGCAGCAAATCGGCAAGGGGGGTGCCTTCGTAGGTGACCGGCGTATGGGTCGGGCCGCCGATCCACAGCAATCCCGCGCCGGCCACCGATACCTGGTCACGGATCAGATTCAATTGAGTCCGGCTGAGATAGTCCGAAGAGACATCGCCGATGATGATCACGTCGTAAGGCGCAAACTCCCCGGTGTCGTGCGGCAGGCGCGTGATCGGTTCGTCACCCTCCTGGGCAAAGCCGCGGTCGGCGCTGGTCAGAAACACACTGCTCTGGATCGATTTCTCGCGCAGCAGCAGGTTTTTCAGGTAGCGGTACTCCCATCGCGGCGCACCCTCGACGTAGAGGACCCGAACGGGGCGATCGACGAACTCGATGGTGATCTGTTGCACGTTGTCTTCGGTCAGGGCTTCCCTGATATTCCCATCGGGATCGCTGTACTCCACCTCGACGCGCCACGTGACGGGTCCCACCACGGGCCACCGCGAGTTCAGATGTATGGCGCCGTCGAGGTCAACACCCGAAAAGTTTCGTTCGTCAAGAGGTTCGTCGGGGCGCTGCGGGTCAATGAGTCGTACGACAACGTGCGCCGGATCGATGGCCAGATCCTGTGGGCCGTGATCGATCCAGATCGTGATGGGCACTTCGTCGTGAATGAACGCCTTGTCCGGCGCATCGACCTGGCTGATCGCGAGGTCGAGCGGCGTGGTGGCGCCGCCGAACGGCACCGTGTACACACCCACGCCACGCTGTCGCAGGCGGCGTACCAGTTCCGCGCCGGTACTCTGCGGGCTGCGGCCGTCGCTGAACAGCACCAGGCCCAGAACACGCTGGCCGGGCAACTGCTCGATGCCCTGCTCGATCACCGTGCGCAGCGCGGTCGAACGCCCTTCCGGCGCCGGCATCGATGCGGTATCCGGCAGCGGCGACTGCATCTGGTACGCCAGCGTGTCAAACCCCAACCACAGGAGCCGTCGGCCCCGACCCAGTTGTTCGGGCCCGAACACCGCCGCCTGACGCCGCAGTGCCTG
>CAUZBA010000050.1:0-12754 GCA_963577635.1 Phycisphaerae bacterium | reverse complement strand
TGACAAGTTTCTGCCAATAGCCGCGGACGCGTTCGTCTCCGCCCTGAAGCTTGACCACCGCCTCGCGAGCCCCCGTCGCGAAGTCGGGGTCGCTCTCGAATCGTTCCTGGGCCACCTTATACCGTGCGTTGAGGTCGCCATCTTCGCGCGTGTCGTCGTCCACGTCGCCATCAAGCATCATCTGGATGAGCATGCCGAACTGCGTGCCCCAATCGCCCAGATGATTCTGACGGATCACCCGGTGCCCTAAAAATCCCAGGACACGCGCAATGCAATCGCCGATAACGGTCGACCGCAGGTGCCCCACGTGCATTTCCTTGGCCACGTTCGGGCTGCTGTAGTCGACCACGACGGTCTGCGCCGGATCCGCGCCGTCCACGCCCAGACGGGCGTCGGCGCCGGCCGCAGCGAGCCGCTCGGCCAGAAACGCGTCTTCAAGATGCAGGTTGATGAACCCGGGACCGGCGATCTCGACACTGCGACACACGTCCTTCACGTCCAGGTCTTCAATGATCGCCTGGGCGACTTCACGAGGATTGCGATTCAGGCGCTTGCCCAGGCCCATGGCGACATTGGCCTGGTAGTCGCCGAATTTCGGGTTTTTCGAGGGCCCGATCTGAGGGTCGGCACCGCCGTGATCGGCGCCAAAGGCGGCAACGATGGCCGCGCGCAACCGGTCACCGACGATGGTGGAGATGGAGGGCACGCACCTAATCTACAAGAATTGCCCGGTGGGGTGATGAGGCAGAAGCGACGGAGCGACGGAGCGACGAAGGGTTTAGGTTCGGGGACCGGTGGGTTTCGATGCTGGATTCTTCTGTTTCGAGGGGTCTGCCAGCGATCGCCAGAGCAGTGCGTCGATCCTCTGCTCCCCCCTACGTCGCTTCGTCGCTTCCCCAATCACTTCTCCCCCACCTCTTCCTCCAGTTCCTTGCTGCGGTGCTGCAGTTGTGCCTTAAGTCTTGCGAGGATGGAACTGTGCATCTGGCTGACCCGTGATTCGGACAGGTCCAGTGTGACCCCGATCTCCTTCATCGTCATTTGCTCGTAGTAATAAAGGACCACGATGAGGCGTTCGGCCCGAGAGAGCCCCTTGGTGATCAGATCCTTCAGGTCCCGCCGCTGCACGGCGGACAGCGGATTCACCTGCCTGGAATCCTCGAGAACATCGATTTCACGCACGTCCTTGCTGGAGTCCGTCTCGTACCGCTTGTGCGACAGCGAATGGACGTTCACCGCACCGGCGTCCTTGCGGATCTTCTCGTATTCCTGTCTGGGCAGCTTCATACGCTTGGCAATCTCTTCCTCGCTCGGCTTGTGACCGCTTTCCTTTTCCAGGCTCTTTCGGGCCGCGTCGACCTGGCTGGATCGCGATCGCACAAGGCGCGGCACCCAATCCATGGCCCGCAACTCGTCCAGGATTGCCCCGCGGATTCGCGGAGCACAGTAGGTTTCGAACTTCACGCCGCGCGTGAGGTCGAAGGCGTCGATCGCATCGATCAGGCCGAAGGTTCCCGCGCTCATGAGGTCATCCACATCGACCTCGTCGGGCAGCTTGGCGTGGATTCTCTCGGCGTTGTATTTCACCAGGGGAAGGTAGTTCACCATCAGCACATTGCGCATCTCTTCGGTGGCCGCCTTCTTGTACTGCGGCCAGATCCGCTCAATCGGCCAGTCGCACACCGGCGCGTCCTTGGCCGCGGTCTTGGCGCCGGTCTTGGCGCCGGTCGTGACACCGGCTTTCACCGCGGCCTTTGCGGGGCTCCTGCGTGGTGATTTGGCGGCAGGCGCTCGCGTGACCTTTGCGGCTGTTTTTGTTCTGGGCATGGTCTACTCCTTGACCCGACTGAGTCGGAAATCGACTCCAGCCGTTCCATCCATGTTCCGTAAAACTATGCGGCTTCCGCGGCGGAGTTCGGCTCCGTTTGGACAGGTGGGTCCTCCACATCCATGGACTGCGCCCCGGCGTCGCGTTCCGCGTTGACAGTCAAGTCCTGAGACAGGATGGGATTCAGCTGCCTGTACTCGTCGAGGTTTTCTTCGATCGTGCGCTGGGCGATCGAGCCGATGCAGCTACCGATCACCCATGCGGCGAGCATGAGCACCGTGGCCCGTATGACGATGGTCCCCGTGGTGTTGCCCGCGGCCATTCCGACAACGACCGCCGCGGAAAAACTAACCAGCGCAAAACACGTTGCGATAACTTGAGATGGGATCCTTGAGCACTCCTTTGCTCGATTGGACCAATCCGTTGGTTCGACGGCGTCAGTCTACATGGTGGGGTACCGCTTGTCCATGATGAAAGTCAGTAACCGGTTTCCGTCGCCGCTTGCCTTGGCGGTCCCGCTCATGGTTCCGGGTTCCGCCACCACCCACTATTGTTCCACAGCCTATCCGTCAGATCAAGTCCGGTGATCCAACGAACCAGTTGGCCATTCTCTGCAGCAGTCCATGGTCCTTAGGTTCGGCGGCGTGACGATCCATTCGATGGGCCAGTCGTCCGATGCAGGCACTGGCGTGGCAGTGCGGAGATTCCAGCACAAACGGCCGGCGACGGCGAACACCCAGTGCCACACGGTCGTCGTGGACCAGGTAACCGGCATATCCCACTTGTAATCCGAGAAACCTGCGGCACACGCCGTCGATCCGATCGAAAGCGGCGCGCCCATCCACTTCGTTGTGAACCATGTTCACCAACAGTGAGATGTCACAATCGTCCCGTCGGCGGTGTATCGTCTTGATGACCGCATAGGCATCGGTCATCGAAGTGGGTTCGGGTGTGGTGACCACAAGCTGTTGATCGCTGCACGCGGCAAAGCCCAACACGTTCGGACCGATGCCCGCGCCAGTGTCCACGAGCACGATGTCGGCATCGCGTTCGAGTTGCGACATCTGCTGGATCAGGCGTGCCCGCTCGAACTCGCTCAGCGCCGCGATCCGGGCCAGACCCGACACGCCTGGCACCAGGCGAAATCCCCCCGGAGCGTCGACCAGTGCGTCCTCCAAGTTGCATTTGCCCGCCACGACGTGTGATAATGTCTTCTGAGAAAACAGGTTACATAGAACATCCGCGTTCGCCGTCCCCAGGTCGGCGTCGAGCAGGACGACACGCCGGCCCATTTGCGACAAGCGTATCGCGAGGTTCACGGCCACACTGGTCTTGCCCACTCCCCCCTTTCCGCTGGTCACCGCGACGATCCGAGCCCGGTGACCCGACGACTCGGCAACCCATTGTCTGAGTCCTGACGCCTGATCCATCAGCATGGTTCACACCCCCTCCCCGAGCACGAGGCCCGCGATCCGCGAGGGCCGGCCCGGTTCGATGTCGTGGGGCACGTCCTGGCCGGTGGTCACGAAGCTCAGCTGTTTGTTCACTCGTCGGGTCACGTTCAACAGCACACCGAATGTCACGGCCTCGTCCAGCTTCGTGAAAATGATCCGGTCGAACCTGATCATGGAAAACCGGTCGACCGTGTCGAACATGGCTGCCTCAGTGCACGTCGAGGAGAGCACCAGGTGCACCTCGTGCGGATCGGCGGCGCGAACGAATCGATCCAGATGTTCCAGCTTGGCGTCGTCGCGCTGGCTGCGACCGGCCGTGTCGATCAGCACCACGTCACAGCCGGCACACTTGTTCAGAGCCGATTCGAGCTGTTCGGGATCCAGAACCACGTGCAGCGGCACGCCGATGATGTTGGCATAGGTCTGAAGCTGATCGACCGCCGCGATTCGATACGTGTCGATCGTGATCAGGGCGACGTTCTTCTTCTGGCGCAACTTGAAGATCGCAGCCAGCTTGGCGATGGTCGTGGTCTTGCCGACACCCGTCGGCCCGATCAGCGCGATCGTCCTGGGACGGCCGTCAGCGGTGGGCTTGAGCCGGTCGGCCGCATCGTCGGTGGGGATCAGCTTCGATAAGCGATCCAGCACGGCCTGCTTCACGGCGCCTTCCTGCTGCATCTGGTCGTCGTCCAGAGATGAACGCAACTGCTCGACCACCTCGTCGGCCAGTTCCTCGGCCACCTCCTGTTCGAGTAGACGCAGGTAATGATGAAGCAGGTGCTGCGGCATGGGTGTGGTTTTGCCGTCGGTCCGGGATCGTTGTCGCTGATCCTGGAACATGCGGCCGACCATCTGCTTCACGGCGCTCATCTCCGCGGCCAGCTGTTCCGTGTGGGACGCAATCGGCGGTTCGGACGCCCGGGTCGCGGCCACGGCGCCGCGGTCGGCGGTGTCCGGCGCGGCGGACCGTGGCGGCACCGGTTCGGGACTGACGCGGTTCTGGCGATCGAAACCCGACGGCGCATAGGTTCGCCGGATCAGATCGGCGCCTGGCGCGCCGGGCGGCCGGATGCGGGCGGGCGTCCTGGTGGTGCGACGGCCGACCGTCTCGGCATCGGCGGCCGTGATCTCGACGACGGTTCGCCCCCCCAGGCCGAGAACGCCTCCTCGTTTGTAGGTCCGCGTGTGCAGAATAACGGCACGCGGCCCCAGGTCGCGCTTGACCAGGGCCAGCGCGACCGGCATTTTTTCGGCAGTGAACGTCTTGATGCTCAAAGAGTGACCTCCTGTCGGTTAACCTACGCCACGGCCTGCTCGACCTCGATCTGGGCCATCCCGATCGATTCCACCTCGACCCCTTTGCTGATTTCGTTGTAGCCCAGTATTGCGGCCGTCGGCACATGCGGTTCAAGCAGACGGCGAACCTGGGCCCGCACCTGAGGCGATGCGAGGACCACGGGGTGGTGACCGGCCTGCATCAGACGCTGCAACTCGCGCATGATCGCCTTCGTGATCTCGTTAGCCATGGCCGGAGGCATCGACATGGTTGTCCCCTCGGCGGTGCGTTCGATGAACCCGGCCACCGCGTCTTCCAGGGCCGGGTCCAGGCTCACACAGTACAGTTTGGGAATCAGCGGCCCTTCCTCGGGCACGAGGTGCGACCCTGCCGACTCGGTCTGGGACGGCTGCATCTGCACGTATTGATTGCATATCGTGCGGCGCAGCGCGTTGCGCACATATTCGGTCAGCACGTCGATGTCCTTGCTGCGAGCGGCCCAGTCGCCGAGCGTCTCCACAATCGTCTCCATATCTCGAATCGAGACGCGCTCGCGCAGCAGATTCTGGAGCACCTTCTGCAGCTCAGCCGGCCTGACCAGCGGCGCGTCGCCCGACAGCACCTCGTCGACGAGCTTCGTGGACCGCTCCCGAAGCTGCGCGATCAGGTTGTTGGTCTCTTCACGCGTCAACAGCTCCGCGGCGTGTGTCTTGACCACCTCGGTCGCGTGCGTGGCCAGGACACTGACCGCGTCAACGACGGTGTAGTTCATCGATTCGGCCCGCTGCTTCTGTCCCGGTTCGATCCAGACCGCGTCGAGACCAAAGGCAGGCTCGGTCGTCTTGGTGCCCTGCAGCGACGCGTCTGCCGCCACCATGCCGCTGTCCATGGCCAGGTACCGACCGGGATGAACCGTGCCGTGCGCCACCGAGTTGCCGCGAATCTTGATGTGATAATCGTTCGGCTGCAGCTGCATGTTGTCCCGGATGCGAACCGGCGGCATCACCAGGCCGATGTCCCCCGCCAGTTGCCGCCGAATCATGGAGATGCGATTGAGCAGATCCCCACCCTGCTCGGCATCCACAAGGCGCACAAGACCGTAGCCGACCTCGAGTTCGAGGACGTCCACCGGCAGCAGTTGTTCAGGCGCGGGCGCATCGGAATTTTCTTTGGCCGCTTCACGGCGGGCCTTGGCCTCGGAGGCCCGGCCGTCGGCCGAACGCGTCATGAACGCGACGATTCCCACGGCGGCGGCTAGGAGGAGCATCGGCATCGCCGGCAACCCCGTGAACGCCATCATGCCGAGAAACACCGAAGTGATCCCCAACGCCATCCATTGACTAGTGAGCTGCGACGTGAGCTCCGAGCCCAGATCCTGACGGCCGCTGGAGCGGGTGACGATCAGGCCCGCGGCCAGCGAGATCACGAACGCAGGCAACTGGCTCACCAGCCCGTCCCCGATGGTCAGCCGCGTGAATACGTCGAGCGAGGCGCCGAGCGACCATCCCTTTTCGAACACGCCTACCGCGAGCCCGCCGACGATGTTCACCAGGGTGATCACGATGCCCGCGATCGCGTCGCCGCGAACGAACTTGGCGGCACCGTCCATCGACCCGTAGAAATCCGCCTCGCGCGCGATGTCTTCGCGACGGGTGCGGGCCTGGTCCTCGCTGACCAGCCCCGAGCTCAGGTCGGCGTCGATCGCCATCTGTTTGCCGGGCATCGCATCGAGCGTAAACCGTGCGGCGACTTCTGAGATCCGCGTCGCACCTTTCGTAATCACGACGAACTGGACGATGATCAGGATGATGAACAGGATTAATCCGACCACTAGGGAGTTGCCGGCGACAAACGATGCGAACGACTCGATGACCTTGCCCGCCACCGCAGTCGCCTGCTCGGGCGACCCCGCCTCGGCCGTGAGGATCATGCGCGTCGTCGACACATTGAGCACGAGGCGAAACAGCGTCGTCGACAAGAGAAGCGACGGGAAGACCGAAAAATCAAGAGGCCGTTCCACGAAGATGGTCGTGAGCAGGATGATCGCCGCCAGGGCCAGGTTGGCGGCGATCAACACATCCATGATCACCGGCGGCATGGGGACGACGATGACCGCCAGCATGCCGACGAACATCACCGGGACCAGCAGGATCTTGTACCGCGACAGGCGGTTGATCCAGACGGGGATGTGAAGTGTCCCGACTTGTTCAGCCATCACTGAATCTGCCATGAGCCGCCTCGAGCGGCCCGATTACCGTTCGATGCGTCTCACGCCGTCTTCCGCCCGCTGAGTCGATACACGTAGGCAAGGATTTCCGCCACGGTGCTGTAGAACTGCGCCGGCACCTCCTGGCCGATCTCCACGGTGTTGTACAGAGCCGCGGCCAGATCCTTGCGTTCCACCATCGGCACACCGTAGGCGATCGCCACCTGCCGAATGCGCATCGCCAGGCAGTCAGCGCCCTTGGCCACCACCTTGGGGGCCTTCATCGCCGTCGAGTCGTACCGGAAGGCCACGGCGTAGTGCGTGGGATTGGTCACCACGACGTCCGCCTTCGGCACGTCCTGACCGATGCGCTGAAGTGCCAACTGGCGAGCTACCCGGGCGCGGCGATGTTTGACCAGGGGATCGCCCTCCATCCGCTTCAGTTCATCCTTGATTTCTACCGGCGTCATGCGCAGATCGCGCTCCCGCTGCCACCGCTGGAACGCGTAATCGATGAGCGCCAGGACCATCAGCAACAGGGCCAGCTTCAATCCCAGACCAAAGATCAACCCAGACGCGGACGCGAACATCGGCGAAAGCTCCAGGTGCGGCAGCAGCATGATCCGATCCACATCGATGTAGATCAGAACCCCGGCGACAGCGCCGATCACGAACACCTTGGCCACGCTCATCAGCAGGCGGATGCCGGCCCGCATGTTCACCAGGTTGCGAGCGCCGCGTAGGGGTGACAGGCGCGATAACTTCGGCTCCAGCGGCTTGGTCGTAAACAGGAACCCGACCTGACCGATCGTGGCCAGCATCGCCACGACGAAGATGCCGCCCACGAAGGGTCCGAGCGACTCGGCAAGCACCCTGGCAATGAAAGTGGGCATCGCGGCCAGCTCACCGATCGTCGTTGGATTCTCGGCGAGCGATCCGGACAACATCGATCGAACTGTCGTCACCAGGCTTTCCAGCAAGCGCTGCCCGAGCACATACAGCAGAAGCATGCCCGCCAGCAGCACCGAGGCAGCGGTGAGGTCCGTGCTGCGGGTGACGTTGCCCTCCTCGCGGGCTTCCTGGAGGCGCCTCGGCGTCGGAGCCTCGGTCTTTTCAAAATCGGATTCCGCCATGGGCGTTTACTCAGAGTCCGAAAAACAAAGCCAATCGACCGAGGGTCTGCTCCATCACGTCAATGAATACAACCGAGGCGACGCCGACGGCACCGATCAGCGTCCCGGCGCCAAGCACGATGCGCACGGCGAACCCGATGCTGAGGATGTTCAGTTGCGGCACGGTCCGCGTGATGAACCCCATGGCAACCGTCTCGAGAAAGATCAGGCACAGCAGCGGCGCCGCGACGTGCAGGGCCAGTTCGTACGAGGACGCGAGCAGGCCGATCATCAGATCCAACGATTCGCCGCCGGCGATGCTGCCACCGAGTGGCACATGATCGAAACTGCCTACCAGCATCATGAGCAGTGCCCGGTGCCCGCCGAGAATCAGGAAGAGGGCCAGGCCGAGCAGATAGAAGAACCGGCTGGTGATGCCACTCTGCTCCTCGCCGGGACTGAACACCTCGGCCAGGCCGAGCCCCATCTGCTGAGACACCACCCGACCGCCAAGCTGCATCCCGATCAGGGGAAGCGTCGCGCAGAATCCGATGACGGAGCCGACGAGCAGTTCGGCGGCGACGGCGGGGATCACGGTCGCGAGTGACAAACCCGAATCGAGGATCGACCCCACCACCGCGGATCCGGTCTTGCCGCGCGCCAGCAGCAGGGGAAACACGCAGAAGCTCAGTCCCAGCGCCAGCAGCGCCTTCACCACGGCGGGGATCGTCCGCGCCGAAAACAACGGCGTGAAGGCAAAGATGCCGGCGAGGCGGAACAGCACGAGAAGCCACGCGGGCATGAGGCTTAGAAAAGGTTCGAGGTGGATGAGCATGTGTATTCACGCAGGACTGCGAGGCGATTGTGGCGCGAACAGCGAAGGAGCGAAGGAGCGACGGAGCGACGAAGGGCGGAGCAGCGGTGCTTCCGCCATTTGCATTGACCACGCAAGTGACGATGGGGGTCCGAGGCAGACACCAATCGACGAATGACGACCCTTTGTCGCTTCGTCGCTTCGTCGTTTCGTCGCTCTCATTCAATGACTCCCTTCAAACATTCGCACCGAAAATTCCATGATCATCGTCGTCACCCAGGGGGTCACGAGAACCGCCACGATTCCCATCCCGACAATCTTGGGAACGAAGCTGAGCGTCTGCTCCTGGATCTGAGTCACCGCCTGAAGGATGCTGATCAACAGACCGATCACAATCGCGGCCGCGAGGATCGGCGCGCTGATCAACAGCATCAAAGTCAGCGATTCGCGGACGACATCGATGGCCTGATCTACGGTCATGGTTGGTCTCCAAATCACCGGACAAGAAATTGCAAATAGCTATTAGCAAATAATCAATCCGTATTGACTACTAGCTACTTACTATTTGTTGTTTGTTATCCGTCATGTGCATCGAGCGTCTGGTCTCCATACGGTGTCATCCACGCATTACGTTTCTACCCCGTCGCAAAACTCGCCAAGAGATTCCCCGCGACCAGATGCCAGCCGTTGACCAGGACGAACAGCAACAGCTTGAAGGGGAGGCTGATCAGCACCGGTGGAAGCATGAGCATGCCCATGCTGATCAACACGCTGGCCACGACCATGTCGATAATCAGAAACGGCAGGTACAGGCGGAAACCGATCAGAAACGCGGTCTTCAACTCGCTGAGGATGAACGCCGGGATCAGCGTCAGCATGTCCACGTCGGCCCGGACCAGCGACGCCGGATCCGCAACTTTCTCATTGCCGTATCGGTACTCCAGAATCATGATGACGTCGTCCCAGTTCTCCGCGTGTTCGATCTGGTTCAGCATGAAGGTCTTCAGCGGTTCCTTGGCCCGGCCCCACGCCTCGGTCTGTTCGATCGTCCCGTTGTTCAGTGGCACGATCGCTTCACGATTGATCTGCTCGAACGTCGGGGCCATGACCAGCAGCGTCATGAACAGCGACAGCCCCACGATCACCTGCGAAGGCGGCAGCGACTGTGTGCCGATGGCCTGCCGCAGCAGGGCCAGCACAACGACGATTCGTGTAAAACTGGTGGTCATGACCAGCAGCGCCGGCGCGATCGTGAGCACCGTCAGCAGGGCCAGGATGGACAGCGTGGAACTCAGGCCGCGGCGGTCGGGGTCGGACTCCGTGCCGCGCGTTGCCGCGATGATGTCTTCGATCGGTTCCAGCAGAGACAGGGGGTTCTGACTATTGACGTCGCCGCTATCGGCCTGACCGAAGCACAGCGACGGCACGCAGACGGCCAGCGCCACGATGACCCCCCGGGCAACGACGACCGGCCCGCGCGTCGCGTTCACGCCCCACCTCCGCCGCCCAGCCTGCGAATACGGGACACCAGACCGCTGACCTGGTCTCGGGCCCGATCGACCCGATATTCGTGAGAATCACCGCCCTCTTCGTCCACCCGATCCCCGGCTCCGTAGTCCCCGTGAAAGCGATGAAGCAGTGTTCGAAAGGCCGTGGTAGCGCTGCGTGGCGACGTCGTCGACGCGGTGCGCAGCAGCTCGGCAACTTCGTCGGGATCGTCGATCTCGGCGAGCGTCCGCATGCCGGCAGCGCCGTCGGACACTGCAATCACCCGCTGGCCGAGACGGATGATCAGGATATGGTTCCGTGGCGCGACGCTGACGCGGGACAGCACCTCAAGAAGCGGGCTCTGGGTCGTCGATGCGGACCGGCCGGTGAACCTCACGATCAAGGCCCGCACGACGAAGATCAGCGCTACCACCGCCGCCAGCGCCATGCACGTGGTCAGAATCCATGAGGGGCTGCTGTGTGAGGGCGACGAACCCGGCGACTCACGCCTGGCCCGGGCAAGTGACGGGAATAGAGGTTGGCCTGCAGTACGGTCGACCGGCGCCCGCCTGCCGGAGGTCGCGACGAGCCGGCGCTGCAGGATCGGTTCGCGCGGCGCGACCGCCTCGTCCACGGTTGTTTCGTTGACCGCGGCGATGGCCGCTTCGTTCGAGCCCGCGGCGAACGCCGTTGAGGCAAGGCACAACGACAGCACGAACGCCGCGGCACACCGTTGGAACGGTTCTCGCAACATGGGCCATCCATGGCCATCGGGACGGGCCGGGCCATCATCCCGACTCAAGGGTGCATCCTGCGCCCTTCAAACACTCACACGTCAACTGGACTCGATCTGCTCCTGCGCCACCGCTTCGGCCTGCTGTTCCAGGTCCGCGACGATTTCACTGATTCGCACGCAGAAGTTGTCATTCAGAACCAGCACCTCCCCGCGCGCGATCAGCCTCTGGTTGACATAGACGTCCACGGGGTCACCGGCCAGTTTGTCAAGCTCGACCACCGAGCCCTGGCTCAGCTTCAGGACGTCCTCAACCAGCATCTGCGTGCGCCCCAACTCGATCATGACCTGCAGGTCCACGTCACCGAGCATGTCGATGCCGCTGTCGTCGCCCGCCAGCGTGGCGGTCGTGGATTCCGATCCCCCTTCGGCGATCGGCGCGGACGCCCCTTCGACGGCGGATTTCACTTCATCAAGAGAGGACTGGGCGTTGTCAATCGCGTCGTCAACGCCACCTGCCCCATCCTGGGGATCGTTCGGGGATTTTTCTGTTTCATCTGGCGACATGGTGCGGCGACATCCTTGTCTGATCGGGTCACAGATCGGCCCGGAACTGCGTGCACTTGGGAATCAGGACCTGCTTCACGTATTCGTTACCCTCCTCGTCGCGGCCCAACCGTTCATCGAGCTTCGCACGAATCCTGCGATTCAAAGTCCCCAGCGAGGTCTCAATGAGTTCTGACGGTTTGCTAGCGCGGAAGATCTCGGCGATATCGCCCTTGATCTGCGCCGTCATCCCCTCGATCTTTTCCTTGACCATCTCTTCGTGCTTTCTACGGGCGTGAATGTAGATCTCGGTTTCATAGACATAGGCACGGCCGCTGAGATTGTTCGGAAAGCGTTCTTCCAGGACAAGGACTTCGACGATTCTCTCGTTTTGCGCGGCGAGTGTCGCGGCCTCGTCCTCCGCCTGAACCTCTGCGGGCGCGCCCGCCCAGAGAAACACCGCGGTGATCGCAAGGCCCTCGAGGAGAAACATGCCGAGGATAATCCCCAGCGTCTTGAAATTCACCGACCTGCGCTTCTCGCCGCCTTCTTCCTTTTGAACCTCGGGTGCTTTAGCCTCTTCGACCATCTCATTTGCCCCAATCGTGTGTCTCGTTCGGACTCGAATCAGTTCGGATTAACGATCGTATCACTCGTTTGCGGTTGTGCGAACTGCTCCACCAGTTCCTCTGCGACGATGACCTCTACCCGTCGATTCCGCGCCTGCCCACGGGCCGTGATCACCCTCTGGCGAAGCGGCTCGTGGCGATCGTTGGCGACCAGCCGGATGCGGTCCGCGCTGATCGCCTGTTGCTTCGTCAGATACTCCATGACGGCCTTGGAACGCGCGAAGCTCAACGTCCACAGGTCGTTGAACTTCGAAGCCCCGGCCAGCTCGACCGAACCGGCGTGTCCGCGCAGCTCAATCTTGTTCTTGTGGCCCTTGATCGTCGAGACCACCGTGATCAGTTTTCCCTTCGCCTCTTCGGATAGATCGGCTGAACCGGGTTCAAACTCGATGAATCCACCGACCGCGAACTTCTTTCCCTCCCGCAGCGTCGTGACCTGGGGCTGGCGGCCCGCAATGGCGGGGTCGTCCACCTCGGCGATTTTCTCGTGGCGTCGCTGCTTGAACTCGAAAAGCGTCAACTGTTTTGTCAAACTCATCTTAAGATTTTTTGTCGGCATCCTATCTGCCCCGGCCTGCATCCCGAAGGCCCTATGCACCTCGTCCAGAATCGCCCGCCATTTGTGCTCGGTCTTAATCTCGGAAAGCGCCACGATCAGGATGAAAAAC
>CAUZBA010000049.1:0-12858 GCA_963577635.1 Phycisphaerae bacterium | reverse complement strand
TGATGTTGATCGCTTCAGATTCAGCACCATCACCCAGGATGGATCCTCGCCGACTTCGTAGTCGGCCAGCGCAGACAGGGTTCCGGTTTCCTGGTCGATGCGAAACGCGGTCAGCCTGCCGGTGTCCTGTCCGGCAGCGAACAGGAAGCGCCCGTCGGGGTCGAGATTGAATGCTCGAGGCGTGCCGGCTGCGGCGGCGTGTCCGATGACGTTCATGAGGCCCGTTTCGGCATCGACGCCGAAGCAGGCGATGCTGTCGTGCCCTCGATTGCTGACGTACATGAAGCGACCGGAGGGGTGCATGTGGATCTGGGCGCACGTGTTGAAGTCGCTGAACCCGTCCGGCAGCGTGCTGACGGTCTGAAACGCGTCCAGCGTGCCGTGCGCCGGATCGAAACGATAGGCGGTGACGCTGCAACCCTGTTCGTTGTCCATGTAGACAAAATGCCGTGCGGGATGGTGACAGTAATGCCGTGGACCCGTGTTTGCAGGTTGCTCGACCGTGGGCGGCTCGTTCGATTCGAGCCGGCCGGTTCCCTGGTCGAATCGATACTGGTAGATCGAATTGGTCTCGGCGACATGCGGAACGAAAGCGAACCGATTCGACGGATCGGTGTGGATGTAGTGCGCGCACCGGGCCGTGTCATGCCGGTTCGCCGCGGGCGCCCGGACCACCCCGTCGTTGCCGATGACGTGAACGCCCACGCCGCCGCCGCGATAGGACGCGTAAAGCAGGAAGCGTCCCGTGTTGTCCGTCGAAAGGCAGGTTGGATCCCAATCCAGGGGTGTCGAACCCAGCAGTTTGATTCCTCCGGTGCGCCCGTCCAGTCGATACGTTTGGACCTGCCGCAACCGGCGCAGGCCTGCGTAAAGAAATCGCTGCTGCGGATCGACGGCCAGCGGCCCGACACTGTCTGCGGCCGCTGCATGCTCCTGGAACGCCAGGGCCCCGCTGCCCGCGTCCATTCGATAGATGCAGATCCTGTCCTCGCCGGTCACCGACAAATATAGGAAGTAAGACATGATGGCGCATCCCAGCCTCAATCGCCATGCTTCGCCAACGCGATTAAAGGGGCGCGGCGCCTACCGTTGCTCTTCCTTCCATTGCCGGTAAATGCGTTCGGTGTTCTCGTTGAACGGGTAGAACTGGCTCGGCGAAATCTTTTCGCGCTGCGTGTACTCCAGCAAGGCCCGTTCCATCTCGTCGTGGCGAACGGCTTCGTCGATGAGCGGGGCCGCAAGCTGAGACGGGAGCACGACGACGCCGTCGTCGTCACCAAGGATGACATCGCCGGGCCACACAAGAACGCCGCCGCAGGAGATCGGCTCGTTCACCGCGAACGGTAGGATATTCGGTTCACTCGTTGTCGGCACGCTTTTCGCTGCGAAGACGGGGAAGCCGTGACGGATGACTTTTCTGCCATCGCGCACCGCACCATCGGTCACTACGCCGGCCGCGCCTTTCGTGACGATGCGGGACCAGACGACGTCGCCGCCCGTCGAGACATGGCCCAGGCGCATCGCGTCGACCACGAAGGCGTCGCCGGGCCCCAACGCTTCGAGGGCAGCCCAGCGCGGCGTCTCATTGAATCCGGTCCCGTGGCTGCCCGTGGCGATCCGCTCTGCCAGATCGGGCCTCGAGGGCAGATACTTCAGCGTCACCGCCCGACCCACAAGCCGGCGCCCCGGCGCCATTGTGCGGACACCGTCCACGTAGACCTTTTCGTAGCCGCGGTTCAGCAGCAGTGTCACGATTGTCGCGTTCGCGACCGGCCGCAGCCGCTCGAGAAGTTCGTCGGGTACGTGCGCCGTCGGCTCTGCCAATGTTTCATTCCTCGTGAGAATTCCGAGGCATCGGTCGCTGGCGCGGCCGGATTCGAGCGGCGACGAGTGTATCAGAGATGCGTCGGGAGCCGGTAGAGCGGTTTCCATCCACTCGTAGCGTTTTGAGTGTCGGCGAAACAAGTCTGGCGAGGAGGGCGAAGCAGGCGACCCCGCTGCGGGTCGTCGATGCAGCACGACAAAGCCAGGCGCAGTTGCAGCCAGCCCAGGACGATACGAGTGGATGAAAAACGCTCTGCAGCAGTCTGATCCATGCCGCAGCGTCCGGAGCCGGCCACAGTCCGGAGGCGGAACGGATCGTGGATGTTCGATGCAGATCATCGTCTCCTTGAGACGTGTCGTGCCGGCCATCGCGGCGATCACTATGATGTCCGCCCGCACCGCCGATCCGTCCGGGCAGCTGATTAAAAGGAGATTCCCGTGGTCGATCGAACGATGAAAGGCGTGTTTCCGATTCTACAGATGCCGTTCGACGACGGCGGGCGCATCGACGAGGAAGATCTGCGAAGCGAGGTGGAATTCGCCGTCGATTGCGGCTCGGGCGGGGTGGGCATCGCCTTCGGCAGCGAGATGTTCAAGCTTACCGAGGCGGAGCTGGCGCTGGCCACCGGGATCGTCGTGAAGCAGGCCGCAAACCGGGTCAAGGTGGTCGTCAACAGCGGTGCCCAGGGCACCGACGCGGCCGTCGAGTACAGTCGGCGTTGCGAGCAACTCGGCGCCGACGCGGTGATGCTCGTGCCGCCGACCTTCTACCCTGCGGGGCCGGACGATGTTCGTGAGTATTTTCGCCGCGTCGCCGCGGCCGTCCGCATTCCGATCTTCATTCAGGACATGCCGCTTGCCCCGATTTCGCCCGAACTGATCGGACTGATCAGCGGCGACAGCGAAAACGCCTGCTATGCGAAGATCGAAACGCCTCCGACACTCCCGCGAATTTCTCAGGTCGCCGAACGTCTGGGCGACCGGCTCATCATGTTCGGCGGCGAAGGGGGCGTTTACTTTCTCGAAGAGCTGCGCCGCGGCGTCGTGGGCACGATGCCGCACTGCGCCTGTCCGGATCTGTTCCGCAAGGTCCTCGACTGTTTCGAAGCAGGTGACGAGCAGGAGGCCGCGGAGCAGTTCAACCGCCTCGCCCCGCTTCTGCGCGTCTTGAAGCAGGGAGGCGGAACCATGGCCCAATTCATCGCCAAGGAGATTCTTCGACTCCGCGGCGTCCTCAAGACGGCGAACGTCCGGCACCCCGTGGACCGTCCCGATGATCTGACGCTTCGCGAGGTCGCCGAGATCGTCGAGTCGCTCGACCTGCGGCGGTGATCATCGATCGAGTCGCGTTCAATCTTCGACCAGTGCGTCCTCGAGAATCTGCTTCAGCCGCGCCGTCTGTCCCCGGACGTCCCAGCCGGCGTCGAGAACGTCCTGGTTCGTTTCATAAGCGACGCAGACGACGCCGTCGTAGCCGTCCGCTTTGAGCTTACGAATCATGCGGTGGAAGTCGATCGTCCCCTCGTCAGCCGGCACCTGCAGCGTGCCGGGTGCCGATTGTCGGGCGTGGATTTGGCCGGCGTGGGGATAAAGCGTTTCTATCTCGTCCTGCGTGAACCCGATCTGCAACTGGTGCGCGCAGTCCACCGTCAGCCCCAGGCCCGCAACCGCCTCCACGAGCCGCAGGGCGTCGGGCGGCCGTTCGGCGATCGACCCCACGCAGGGCTCGAAAAGGCACCGCAATCCTTTCTCCCCCGCGACCGTCAACAACCCCGGCAGTTCAGCGACCGAGGTGTCGAACGCCTGCTCATAGGTCTGGCCCAGTTCATGGTGCACGTGGCCCGGAAGCATGATGACACTCTCGAATTTCGCGATGCGGGCAAACGTCGTGACCCGGTCGAACATGGAGCGAGATCGCTCGCGCACCCGCGGGCCCGGGTGGTTGATCGCGGTGCCGAAATGCCTGACGTTCAGCGAGCATGGTTCCAGTCCGTTGCGGTCCATGACGCGGCGCAGCCGGGCCGCCTGTGCATCGGGATCGTCTGCAGCTTCCTGGGCCTTGATCTGTGCGACGCGATTCGTTGCGGCGCCCACGTTCGCAAGTTCGAACCCGATCTGCTTCAGGACGCCCGCGGACTGGTCCAGATCCAGGTCGCCGAAACTGTACGTCGCACCCGCAACGCGGATCACGTCAACATCCTCTGTGCCGGATCGCTCCACCATTCGTCCCGGCGCGGATGGTGGCGGTGGTTTCGATAATCCACGACGAGTTCGACGTCGTGCAATTGCACGGCGTGGACCACGCGCGGGTCGTGCTCCTGCAGATCCACTCGAACCGCGTTATCGCCCACCGCCGGAATCGGGCCGCGACGCATCAGGTCCACCGTGATCCAGTAATGGTTCAGCAGCCGCATGTTTCCCGGCACCTTGCGGACCGAGTAGGTCCAATCCAACCACTCCTGGTGCCCCCTTGGAATCATCTTGTCGTTCAGGTAGAGATCGAACACGTCGGTCTCGATGAAGTTGACCAGGCGCACGCGCAATTCGCAACGGGCCAGCTCGCCTCTCTCGTGCCGTCGGCCCACATCGTCGCAGACATAAAGCTGAACGGGCGTGCCGGGTCGCCCCGCTTCGAGTTCGAAGGGCAACGGATGGGGTAACCCGTAGTCGCCGAGAGAGTCGTCCGGCGTGTTGGGCCCCTGGCGAACGAAGAAGTGCTTGTCCTGGCAGGCCAGCAGTTCGGGGCGTCCCATGAAACGAAGGTTGGCCAGGTCGGCGTCGAGATAGGGATAGCCCCCCGGGTAGTAGGTGGCGAAGAAGGCGCCGCGGGCGCCCGCGTGATACGCGTTTGCGGCCTGTGCGACCTGCATCGCGCGCGGCGCGGTCTTGTAAGCGTCGTGCCGGATGGGTGTGCTGACGGCAGCAACGATCTTGACGTCCGTACGCCGGGCCGCCGCGACCAGCTCGGCGACGCCGTCCGGGTGGGGTTCGGCAAATTCCGACTTGTGCGGGGGCATGGCCAGAACGGTGTCGACGATCCCGTCGCGAATCATCGTCTCGATGTCGATCCCGGCGGCCTTTGCGCCGGACAGTGAAGCCGCAGCACGCACGAGAAGCCGCTTGGCACGCCCCTGCTTTTTCGCGGCCGCGTCGCACAGGGTGCGGGCCTCGCGCACGAAGCGGGTGAACGTGTCGGTGTGCTGCGGAATCTCGCGACGGGCGAGAAAGGGGACGTAGTCGTACAAGTTCAGTTCGATCCCGTCGGACTCGTAGTCTTCCACGAGTTCGCGTATCACGGCGAGGCGGTTCTCGCGCACCTGCTCGAACGAGTAGGAAAGCCGCGTCGGCGTGTCCCAGCGCGCCTCGGGAAATTCGGGTTCCTCGCCGACCTGGAACTCGGGATGATCCATGCAGAAGTCCGAGCAGCGGCAGTTCGTGACCTCGGCGCGCGGCTCGTGAGGCATGGCGAGCAGCAGGCTGGGCATGAACGAAAATTCGAAGTCGTGGGCGCGGGCGCAGACAATTTCGAGTGGGTCCCTGCCTTCCGCGAGGAAGGCCTCCAGGTTCCGTTTCGCGCGGTAGAAGATGATGTGGTTCGTCTTCCTGACGTTGTGCCCCCAGCGCTCGCCCGCCTTCGTGTCGTAGAGCAGCACGCGACAGTCGCCGACGGCGTAGGTGATCGTGTCGATGCCCAGGTCCACCAGCTCGTCGATCGGCGCGGTGTAGATCCGCTCGTCCATCGGCGGCTCATTGACGTACACCGACGAGTGGCGGCCGTCCGTGTAGAAGATGATTTCGTGGTCCCGGCTCATGCCTCAGGCCTCCTGGATCGATAAGCAGCCGCGCCGCCAACCTTCCCGATAGCTCCGGCGCCGCCGATCGGGAGACTCCGGAACCGCGGTCCACTGCGGACATTCGACATGGTTGATCACCCAATCGTGATCAGAGGTGCGCCGCGTCCTTGCCGAGCAGCGTGCCGAACGCTCGCTCCGGGAGATGTCCGGATTTGACCCTGATCGCCCCCTGTGCCTCGCATCGTCCACATGGTCAACGACCCCGCAACCGCCTTGACTCAGCACGTATCGGCCACTGCCACCATATCATATGCTGTATCAAAACGGCGTCGGCCCGCTGTGTAAAACGGGAATAAGGCCGATCCGCCGTGCGACGCGTGGACCTCTCATGATTGACATCTTCGCAGACCGATGTCACGGATTCTGTGACGGGATCAACCGCCGTGATTTTCTTCGCGCAGGAGCGGCCACCGCATTCGGCCTGACGCTGGGCGACGCACTGCGGGCCAGGGCGTATGGCGCCGCGCGTGAGGCGAAAGCACAATCCGTGATCCTGCTCTGGATGAGCGGTGGCCCGAGTCATATGGACACCTGGGATCCGAAGCCGGACGCGCCCGAGGCCTACCGCGGTCCCGCGCGAGCGATCAGCACGAACGTGACCGGTATCCAGATCAATGAGCACCTGCCGCTGCTCGCCGGTCAGGCGGACAAGTACTCGATCGTTCGGGGCATGACGCATCCTTCGACCGATCACGCGACGGCCCAGCACAGCGTGCTCACAGGTTACTTGCCGGACAAAGCACTGGTGAACGATGACCGCATGATCACCCGCGATGACCGCAGGAACGGCTCGATTTATCCCAGTTGGGGCGCGGTCGTGGCACGGGAAAAAGGGTTGACGGGGGCGCTGCCGCCCTACGTGACCGTTCCCGCTCCGCCACCCTGGTACGGAGAATCAGCGGGTTTTCTGGGCGACAGCTTCGAGCCGTTTTCCGTGGGCCGCAACCCCGATGGCGAGAAAGGGAATGCCGTTCTCGCGCCGCCCATCGGGTGGGGAAAGGGCATCGATACCAGCCGCGAGGGATTGGAGAAATTAGCCCGACAACTTGAGGCCGAAGACACCTTCGAGGCCGTGGACGCGTTTTACAAGCAGGCGTATAGCCGGATCCTGGGAAAGGGGCGAATCGCCTTCGACATTTCCCGGGAAGCGGACGAGGTCCGCGATCGCTACGGCCGCACCACCTTCGGCCAGTCCTGCCTGCTCGCCCGCCGCCTGGTCGAGAACCACGTGCCGTTCGTGACTGTGACCAAAGGAGGATGGGACACCCATTACCGCAACCACGACAACATCAGGTTGCTGAATCCCGATCTCGATCGAGGTTTCTCGGCGCTCCTGGAGGACCTGCATCAGCGGGGCCTGCTCGAGACGACCATCGTCGTGTGCGCCGGGGAGTTCGGGCGAACGCCGAAAATTCTCACGCAGTCCAGATGGCAGGGAGGACGTCACCACTTTCCGGACGTCTTCTCGGTCGTCGTCGCCGGCGGTGGATTCAAGGGAGGAATGGTTGTCGGCAGCAGTGACGACAGGGCGTCCAGCATCAAGGATCGTCCCTGCTACCCGTGGGATCTTGCGGCGAGTGTCTACAAGCTGCTGGGCATCGACCACAACAAGCGCCTGCCTCATCCCCGCGATCGCAACACGTTCATCACTCCGCTGAAACGCGGCGTCGAAAGCGGAGGCCTGCTGACGGAGATCATGTGACCGGCTGTCATCTGGCTGGAGGTTTGCAAGCAAGCAGATGAGTGCCGCCGGCGACCTCTCCATGGGCCACGCAGCGGCCGGACCAGACATGGAAGACCGTGGTGGAACGGGCATCGGTTACATGGAGCCAATGCAGCCGCAGGGAAGCTGCAAACGCGCCACCGCGGCGACCGCAGACAGGCGGTAACTCGACTGAATGGACGTATTCGTACTTTCGACCGGTCAACCCCTTGACAAACCGGGGCTGCCAGATTAATCTGAATGATGGCAACACCGTGATGAGATGAGAGTTTCTGTCAGTTCACGTCAGTTCACGTCAGTTCATATAAGAAGGGAGCGACCGATGGTTGCGAAGCATTTTTCGACCGCTTTGGTTTGCGCGCTGACCCTGTGTCTAACGGCCAGCGTTTCGCGGGGCATCGACATCGACATCACCTTCTCGACCAGCTCGCTGCCTACCGATTTCGGCATGACGTCGACCAGCAATGCCGATTTAGGCGTCAACACGGTCGCCGGCACTTATAACGGCCAGGGGATCTGGTGGATGGACAATTTCGGCGCGACGACCCTTCCGACGGAGAATTTTTCACAAGACATCATCCATGGAACGATCGAAATCACGCACTCAGCATTCGGAACCTTTACCGATAGCACGCTCGTCAGGCTCGTGGATAACTTCGGTTCCGTGGGCACGAATCGAAACTACGAGATGGAACTCAACGTCGCGGAGGACATGATCCGCATCCATCCGGGGGTCGACATTATCGATCTGACCGCCATCAGCAAGACCAACAACGACGGCCAGAAACACACGTACGGGTGGGATATGAACAGAACCACGAACGCGCTACGGATGTTCTTCGACGGCGTGCAGGTCGGCGACGCATCCTACACGATGCCCAACGGTGGCGAGGTCCAGTCTTACTTTGGCGACGGCAACGGCGGCAGTCCCGCGGGCGGCCTGTGGGATCGTTGGACACTCAAGGAAGGCGTGATCCCGGAACCCACGACGCTCGGCCTGCTCTTACCGGCGGTGTGCGTTCTCTTCACGCGGCGGCGGAGCCGCCTGCATACAGGACGGCGGGAGAGTCGGCCATCATCGCCATGACGGCGCTGACGGCGCTGACGGCGCGACGTCAATCAGATGTCGTCTCTGAAGTAGTTGTGGGCTTCATACTGCCCCCCGACGAACTTGCCCCGGAATTCGTAATAATCGAGCCGGTCCGCGTGGCCGTCCACCAGCAACCCGTTGGATATGTCTCGGTGGACGCGAGGACGCGCGCCGTTGTAGTACCTGTCAACGCCGAAAACGACCACCCCCCCGTTCGTATCGGGAAAATTGTCGGCGTCGGTGTCTACAGTGGGTGTCCAGTTGTTGTATGTGTATTGGGATTGGGTGCCCCTCGACGTGTCAAGCGCCATGTACCAGGTCGAGGGGTAGTTCACGTCACTGAACTTGATGGTCCCGTTGTTCCCGTAGACGATCGGCGCATTGGCGACTGCAATGGTCGGAGGAGTATTTCTGAATCCGCCGTAGGGGACGCCGGGCCACGCCTGACCCGAGGCACACGCGTAAACTTTGCTGAAATGAAAATCAAGGGCGCCGGTCACCGGATCCCTGGCGTCCTCGTCAACGTAACCCATGATGGTTTCGTGCCACCGGGTCGATGGCGGATAGGACGGAAAGCTGCCCGCAAACAGGGGGAATTCGTCGTTGTTGTCGTCTTTGTAAAGGATCAGCACAAGCCCGAACTGCTTGTGCAGACTCAGGCAGACGATCGACTGCGCTTCGCCTCGGGCGCGGTCCAGCGCCGGCAGCAGCATCGCGATGAGCACGGCGATGATCGAGACGACCACCAGCAACTCAATCAGCGTGAACCCGTCGGTCCGTGAAGCCGATCTTCGTTTGTCCTGATTCATACAGGTAGCCGCCCTACAGCGAGTCGCCTTCCGGATGCCTGGATGACCTCGTCAAAGTATATCCTGCATCGTTCTACGGTTCTATATTCACCATCCGACCGACCCGAAATGGATGAGCAGACCTGCGATTTCCGGGCCGGTCATTGGGGGGATGCGGTCCACTGCGGACACTTGACGTTATTGATCACGTGATCTCGGTCCGACGTGCGCCGCGTACGTGCCGAACAGTCTGCCGGACGGTCGAGTGGCCTGGCGGTGCGATGAACGGGCGGGCATCGTCGCGAACTGCGGCACGCCAATACGCCGTGCCTCAGGTGGACGCTTTCGACAAGGTGGCCGTACAATCCGTCCGCACGATCTGATTACACGGATCTGGAGCTCCAACCATGCCTTTGCCTGACGGCCAGCCGGCCCGCCTCATGGTGGTCGCCGCACATCCCGCTGACGCATTCGACAATACGGGCGGCACCTGCGCCGAACACATTGCGCAGGGCGATCACGTCACGGTGGTGATCTGCACGTGCGGCATTCACGTGCACAACGAACGGCTTCGGGACGAACTGCGCAAACCCGAAGCCGAGCGCGATCCTGCGATCATCAGTGAAACGGCCGAAGACCATGCCGAACGCAAGATGCAAGAGGCCAGGGAGTCGCTGGGTTGTTTCGGCATTACGGATGTCGTTTTGTTTACTTTCGACGATCTTCAATCCGAACTGAACCCGCGGATGATCGACGGCCTGGAGAAAATGATCCGCGACCGCAAACCGCACATCCTCATGATGCAGGACCCGGAGAACAACCTGGCCGTGCGCGATGACCACGCGTTGATCGGTGCGGCCACGTGGCAGGCGATACAAGGCGCCAACCAGGTACGATACGGCGATCCGCGGCCCCCATGGATCCCGGTGGAGATCTACGTTCTCGGCGTGTTCGGCATCAACGCCGCGCTGTTTACCAGGCAGCATCGTCGTGTCGACGTGTTCGTGGATGTCACGAAGCATGTCGAAGCGAAGGTGAAGGCGCATCAGTTTCTGGCCTCGCAGGGCCAGGACCGCGGCTGGGGTCAGAAGCGCTTCGAAGCAATCGAGGGTCACGCGGGGATGTTTGCCGGCGCCTCGTACGCAGAGTGTTTTGCCCGGTTTATGCCGCCCATCTGCAACACCCTGCCCGTTTGCCGTCAGCGCTACGAGGACCATCAATTGGCAAGCGCCGAGAGCTTCCGAAAGACCCATCAACTGCTGGGTGCATTCGTCCGTGAGGCCGACGGCAGCTTCGCATGGGGGCACGAGCCGGATGCGGCACCGGCAAGAGGGTAGCTGCTGCGAACACCACCCGGGATTCGACTCGCCCCCGGCGCGAGTCATCAAGAGCGCCCGAGTCCCGGGCGCTACCTTCCCCCGACTGCCTGGTGCACCTCGTCCAGCCACACCACGAGTTCTGCGGTGATGTCGTTACTCGGCACGTCGGGCATGTCCGCTATCCCGTGCCAGGAGCCGTTGTCCTTCTGCGCCGCAATCAAGTTGTCGCCCACCCGAATCGCCATGTCGCTGTACTTCCGCTTACCGGTGAGCGTGGCCAGCACGGATGAGGCCCAAGCGACCTTGCCCGCCCGCAGCAACCGGAACAGGTAGTCGCAGGCGTTGTCGGTGAAGGTCATGTACTGCTCGGCCAGGTCCAACCATTGCCGCTCGCCGGTAGCCTGGTAGAGCCGAGCCAGGAAGCCCGCGGCGATCCCGGGATTGTAAAACGGCTCGTCCTTCCGGGCGTCGCGGTTCAGCACGTAGCGGAACTCGTCCTGCGGATCGGGCTCGGTGATCACTCCCCGCGTTCGGCTGTACACCCCGAACAGCTGCTGCGGAAAGTTGGGCTGGCCTCGCAGGAGGGTGTTCATCCACCGGCCGACTCCCCGGGCCACGTCGATCCTGCCGGTGTAGAGCGCCGCCTGACCCGCGCCGCTGGTAACCCACAGGTCCTGCATCGTGTCCGCGGAGCGCTCGCCGGGGCTGGAGTAAAAGCCGCCGCTTCCCGGGTCCCGGAAATCCATCAGGAAGTCCATTCCCCTTTGTGACACGTCGAACTGTCCCAGGCGGTGGGCGCCGATGATCGTCCACGAGTTGAAGTAGACGTACGCGTAGTCGTTCGGCGTCCGAGGGCGTGGGCGAAAGTCGCCCTCCGGCGTCATGCCGTTAGTACGAATCCATGAGCACAGCCGGCCAGCCGCGCTGCTCTCGCCGCAGACGACGAAGGCGGACGGGACCTTGTAGTAGTCGAACACGCCGGCCTCGAGGTCGCCGAAGCTCCCGTCCTCGTGGAGTTGCTCCAGCAGGTAGGCGCCTCCCCGGTCTCGCGCCTCGGCAAAGCGTTTCATATCAGCCTCATCTGATTGAGCGTGCTCAGCGAAACCTGATATCCGCCGTCGATCGTCGCCGACATCGTCCGAGCTTACGGTTGCGGCTCCAGGGCGAGACCGTTGGGATTGTAAACAAACCTGAAGCTGAATGGCCCCGTTAGTCAGATCTGAGGAAACGGTGGTGCGCTTATGGGAACGTTCTTGTGGTCAATGGCGACCGAGTTACCGAATCGGTCAACCGACATGAGGGCTGATCAGACTGTCATTCTTCTATCGACGTTTGATTTCGAAACTGGGCTTCAGATAGGCGGACATCACTTCCCAATCCTCGGGCATTTATTCTTCATTGTTGTGCGTCTGGATTGGCCGCGCGTGTTTCCAGTACTTCAGCTTCTTCATCCCGTTCAGTGGATCGATACAGTCCCGCTAGATTCTTTAGGCTCGTAGCCACATCCGGGTGATCAGGGCCAAAGGCTTTCTCTCTTATCACCAACGCTCTCTTGTAAAGCGGTTCGGCTCGGGCGTAGTCCCCTTGGGTATCGTAGAGCAAAGCCAGGTTGTTCAGGACTATTGCTACGTTAGGGTGATCGGGGCCAAGGGACTTTTCATCGATCACGATTGCTCGCCTGTAAAGCGGTTCGGCTTGGGCGTAGTGGCCTTGGGTGACGTAGAGGAGAGCCAGGTTATTCAGGCTTATCGCCACATCAGTGTGATCCGGACCAAGGCTTTTCTCTCTTATCGCCAGCGCTCTCTTGTAAAGCGGCTCAGTTTGAGCGTAGCGGCCATGGGCTTTGTAAAGCATGGCTAGGTTGTTGAGGCTCGCGACCACATCAGGGTGATCGGAGCCATCGCTTTCCTCCGCCAAATCCAGTGCCTTTTCCGCAACAACGACACCGCGGTCATATTTGCCCGCGCGAATAAGATCGACGACCTCCTCATTGAGGGTATCCAGTTCAACGTCTCCGCCTTCCGCAAATACAGATGGTGTGGTCAGCCACAGGACTAAGGATGTAATCGTGATTACGGTGATGTATTTCATTGATTCTTGCGACTTCTGCTGCGGCGGGCGCGCAGCCTTGTCTGACGCCTACGACATTGATGTTGAATTAACTGACATTTCCCATTTGAACTCTTCCCGGCTACGCCTCCGGGTCTCACGGTCACCAATATATCGCCCCCCCCAAGAGTCCAAGCCTCTCTGCGTCGAC
>CAUZBA010000048.1:0-13077 GCA_963577635.1 Phycisphaerae bacterium | reverse complement strand
TGACCTGCGCCGCTTTCATCCGGCCCATGGAGATCGCCGAGCAGCGACGCACCAGTTGAAACTCGGGATCATTCGGGTTCAGGTCCGACAGACGACCCGCGAATAGCTCGGCCAGTTCACTGTCCGGGCTGCCGGCGTGCAAATGACCGAGCGCCCAGATCGCGGCGCCCCTGGCCATCACCGCGAAAGAGTGTTTGGGGATGTGGCGCCGCATGAGCGGCTCGGCGGGCCGATACCGCATCTGACCGAACATCTGCATCATGTGGCCGACCTGGCGGTCCAGGTCGGCCTTGTCGACGGTATTGATCGCGTCCCGCACTCGGGAGTCGCTCTGCATGTTTTGCTCAATGCTCCTCGGATCTTTGATGGCGTAAATGTCCTCGAGGCCCTTGCAGATCAATTGAGCGACCGCGAGCACCTGTGGCAACGTGTCGGCGATCGCCAGACGGCGAAGGCCCACCGCTGCGCCGTTTCGGACCTCGGGCCGGGCGGCAACCAAAAGGTCGACCATTCGCGGTGCCACCGGTTCGTGATCGATAGCGCCCAGCAGCAGTGCGGCCTGCTCCACTATGCGCCAGTTATCAACTTCGTCGGCGTTCAGTGCCGCGACGCCGACGTGCCGAATGGTCGCCTTGAGCTTCTGATCACGATCCATCTCAACCAGGCTTCGCCGAACGTAGACGCGCACGTCCGGATGCGGATCGTCCATCATCGGCGCCAGCAGGTTCACGGTCTGCGGCGTGGCTTCGAATACAAGCACCTCGGCCGCGAGCTTGCGGATCTTTGGGTCGTCGGCGAGCAAACGCATGTTGGAAAGGTTGTCCTTGCGATAATCCGCCAGGTCACCGGGTACCCGCAGGGGCTCGACCAAGTCGCGCACCTGCATCGGATCCAGATCCACCAGTCGCCTCAGCGCCACACAGGCGACCGCGGGTTCGCGATCGACCGCCATGCGGCGCATCAGGACGACGGCCTCCTTGCCCTTGTGCTCGGCGATGATCGCCGCGGCCACCGCGCGATCCGGCAGGCCGCGCCCCGCCGCCAGCAGGGATTCGGCTGCCGCATCGAGTCCGGCAGGGACGAGCCGGCCCAGGGCCCCGCCCGCCGCGAGTCGTAGCGCGGGGTCGCGCGTCGGGTCCAGGGCAATGCGCTGAAGATCCAGGGCCGCGTCCTGGTGGCGCACCGCGGCAAGCGATTCGATCGCCGAGATTCGCGCCGCCCGCGAAGCGGCAGGGTTTTTGAGCATCGCCATCCACATCTCGATCGCCGACGGGTCATTCCATGACGCCAACGCCGGATCGACCAGATGGATCATGTCGAGGCCGTCGCGGACCGCGTGCACACGCAGATCTTCGGCCGCGCCGTGCGCGTCCATGCGAATCAGGGCTCTGGCCGCGGCAAGCCTCAACCGCGGGTGGCTGGGGCTCGTATTCAGCAGGATCTTCAGCGGCTCGGCGAGATCGTCGAGGCCGGGCATGCCGGCGCGAGCCAGGCGACCGATGGTGTCCGCGGCGCGACGTCGCGTGTCGACATCCGGGCGGGCGAGCGCGGCGGTCATCAGCTGCTTCAGCCGAGGGTGGTAGCGAGTGCGGACCACCGGAGCGATCAACACCGGATCGGTGAACATGGGATCTTCAACGTCGCCGGGGCCCACAGCCGTGCCGGTGCTACCGGTCAGCAGCAGAGTGCACAGCGCGGCCGTTCGAACAATCCCGGCAACAGGACATCCCTTCAGCATCATGGTCAATCTCATCGCCGCCTGGCTTAGAGCCCCTAACAGAATGGTACCTGGCTTCGGCCGGCTGCGGCGGCGCCTGGCGGCGTCGGCCTGCATCGGAGGCCAATAGGATGGCCGCCTGCTTCGGCCTCCTTGCCAGGCTTGTCCTCGCTCGCCCTCGGCCCGACGGTCCCATTCTGTTAGGAACTCTTACTGCGGCCGGGTCAGGCGCCATGTTTGCACGCTCAGCACGAACAGGCTCACACCGCACCCGCCTGCCAGAAACCACCAGTGGGCCGGGAACAACTCGAAGTCTTCGAAGCCGCGGGCGTCGATCAGTGTCAAGGCACCGGCCATCGGATTCACCATCAGGGCCGCCTCCACGGTGGGGCGCGTAAAGGGCGCGTTGTAACCCAGCCAGATCAGCAGCGTCCCGGCGCAGAGACCGACGAGCAGCCCGTAGGAGACGGTCGTCGCCGTCGCCGTTCGCCGAAAAAGACTGCTGATCGCGGCGCTGAGCGACAGGGCGAACATGGCGATCATGACCTGACAGATCAGCGTCTCGGCGATCCGAAGCTTGTGCAGCACGTCGATCTGGTAAAGAAGCGCATAGGCCGGCAGAACCGCCACGAGCAAAAGCGCCAGCGTCATGACGACGCTCAACAACTTGCCGGTGATGATCGTGAACGGTGACAGCGGCGTCATCATGAGCATCTTCCAGCCGCCACTCTCCCGCTCGCCGCTGATCAGTCCGCTGGCCAGCGTGGGCGTCATCAGAACAATCAGGCCAACCGTCATCAGGACGAGAATCGTGCCGAGCGTGTCGGCCCCCCATTGAATCGTGGCCGACGTGGCGGCGAGCATCAGCGCCAGCGAGACGATCGTGCAGAATCCGATCAGACGCATCAGCCAGTGAGAACGCCCGAAACGCCTGCAGCGCGACTCCTTCACCATGACGGGGTTCGAAAGCGGACCGATCAGGCCCGAACGTCGATTGGGATCGAAGAACCAGAGAAACATGAAGCGCCGGTACGCACGCACCGCCGTCGACCGCTCATCAGTGATTTTTCCCACGGCCCGGGGTCGGTCAAACAGTCGGAAATTCAACCTCGCCAGAGTCCACACGATGAAGACGGCGGTCAGGGTCAGCGAGAGCAACGCATAGCGGCCGGCCACATTGCCAAGCCCCACCATGCCCCGCGACTCGACGTCGCCGTGATGCATCGCTTCCAGCATCGCCGGGATCGGAGAGACGCAGCGCAACCAGTCCACCACCTCGGCGAAGAACTGTATTTTCAGCAGGCCCTGGAGAAACTGGTGCGGACCGAGCGTCAGGACGCAAAGGACCAGGATCAGGCCGTAGGTCACGCGCAACGACGATTCGGTGGTGGACGCGTACGTGCTGACCACCATGCCCAGCGCGGCAAACTGCAGGGCAGCCAGAAACAGGATGACGTAGATGTGCCCCAACTGACCCACCAGATCCACGCCGCCCATCGTGTAGCACGCGGCCGCCGCGGGCACGCTGAGGATCAGTAGCAGAAGCACAAAACCGACCGTCCCGATCAACTTGCCCAGCAGAATGGACCCGCTGCTCATGGGTGAATTCAGCAACAGCGCCAGCGTGCCCTGCTGGCGCTCGCGCACGATGGAGGTCGCGGGAAATACCGGAGCCAAAAGGATCAGACCGACCATCAGTCCGTATCCAAACACGCTGAGCACCTGCTGGGACTGAAGGCCGCTGATGGCGACCCGTCCCTCGCTGGGCCAGCGCAGGATCACCAGCGCGCTGAGAACTAGCACCAGCAGCACCTGGAGCACCACCGCCCTTCCGGTGCGCAGCATCCCGACCAGTTCACGATGGATGATGGGGTTGCTCATGTGCTCTGATCACACCTGGCCGACGGCCCGCTTTTCGACTACCTGATCCTGTTGCGCCCCGGTCACCGACATGAACGCGTCTTCCAGGTCCAGCGGCACCTCGTGGTACTGGCAGACGACCAATCCTTGCCCCAACAATCCCTTCAGGATTTCGGCCAGAGCCTGATCACCGCTGCTGGTCGTGAAGCGCACTTCGGATTCAGCCGGTGAAGGTGTCACCTCGTCGCTGTCATCCAGGTGATCTCGCAGGAATGAGGTCGCGGCGTCCACCTGCTGCGGACTCGCCAGTTGCACGATGACGATGCGTCGCTGCCGCACCTGCTTCAGAATCTGGTCGAGCGTCCCGAACGCTCGCAACTTCCCTTCGGTGATGATCGCCACGGTGTCGCATATCCGCGAAAGCTCCGGCAGAATGTGGCTCGTGACGATCAGCGTCTTGCCCATGCCGGCCAGACGCAGGAGCGTCTGCCGCATCTCGATCCGGGCGTTGGGGTCCAGGCCGTTGGCGGGTTCGTCAAGGATCAGCACGTCGGGGTCGTGCAGAATCGTCCGGGCAATTCCCACCCGCTGTTTCATCCCGTGCGACAGGGCATCCACGAAACGGTCGCGCATCCATGTCGCATTCGTGAGTTCCAGAGCCCAGTCGATCCGTTCACGGCGCTTCTTGCGCGGAATCTTGAACGCAGCACCGAAGAAGTCGAGGTACTCGGTCACACGCATGTTGTCGTACGTGCCGAACGTGTCGGGCATGAAGCCGACCAGTTGCTGAATGCGCTTCACGTCGCGGGTGCAGTCGCATCCCGAAATATATGCTTCACCCTCGGTGGGCCGCGCCAACCCGACCAGGATGTTGATCGTCGTGGTCTTGCCGGCGCCGTTGGGACCGATGAAGCCGAGGATTCGGCCGCGCTCCAGTTCGATGGACAGGCCGTCAAGCGCGACGATGTCCCCGAAGCGTTTGGTCAGGTTTTTCGTCAGGACGACTGGCTGGTCGCTCATTTCGTGCTCCGTGAATGCTTCGCGGGTGTCCCTGCGGATCTCGCGAACGCGAATCGTCGCCTCGCTCGCGCCCCAGGTAAAGTCACCCGGACGTCAGGCGCGCCGCCCTCCGCGACGCCTTCCACCGACATGCCGAGGTCTAGAATCTTCCAGGTGGAAAGGGCGGGAGATCCTTCCAACACTTCGCTCACCGAGATATTCAGTTCCAGGCCACCGCGGACGTCGAATCGACTGAGCACCTTCTTGTTCTCGGTCAGGTCGACGGTGAATGTCCCGTCCTGGGCGTTCTTGTCGTACAATACGATTCGATCGTCGCCTGCGCCGTGCGCCACCAGCAGCCTGCGGTGAGGTGCTCTGATGCGGATCTTCAGTTTCGCCCGGTCCACGTGAATCGGCAGGACCTCCTGCGGCAACTGGAAGCGCATCAAAGCGTTGCCGGCGGCCGTGGACTCGATCCACTCGCCTTTGTAGTACAGCGGGTTCATTCGTGCGGCGCCTCGGGACCCGACTCGGGGTCCACGTATGGGGACAAGCGTGATGAACGGCGCCGGCAACGACACCCGAGTGCCGGGAGCCGGGCGATTGATCCGCACCGGCATCACCAGGAGCGACACGTCCCGGCGCGCGTGCGGATGGCCAAGATCAAATCCCAGGTCCATCGAACTCGACCAGGCCAGCAAAGTCGGTTCCTGCCGGGGCGCGAAGCGTCTGCCACGGTGCACGTCATCGTGGTAAAGCCGTTCCGGTAAAGCGCGAACCACCTGCGCGCGGCGCTGTTGCACATCCGTAATCATCCCCGAACGACTGGGCATGAAATCCTCGCCACCGAGGACGTCGGCGCCGGTCGCACTGAAACGTATGCCGTCGGCCAACCTCGGTGCCATGCGCCCGTGCGGCGTCAACAACAGCAGGTCATGCGGGTCCGCGAACGCCTGAACCGCGACACCGGCCGCATCGGCCACGACCGAAAATATCTGGGCCTCGTCTTCGATCGTCCACTGCGCACCAGGCGTGACGGTCGCCACCTTCGCGGACATGGACAGTTCAATGCCCCGATCCCGAAACGCCGTGCGCAGCGCGTCCGGGACCTCTGCGTCATCAAGTTGCTCGGCCCTGGCCTCCGCGCAGCGCAGCAGGACGCCGGGATCGATCCAGCCCTCAACGCCCTGAGGACCGAACGTCATGTGGGCTTGCACCGGCGCGGCCAGCGTCGCCACGTGCCGCAGTCCACCGCCTCGGGGCTGGCCCGATGGCAGGTGCAGATTCTTCCACTTCCATACGGACAGATCAGACCACACCATGCGCAGGGGATCTTTCTTCTGCGTCAGCAGATCGGGCCAGAAGATCGCACCGCTGGATGCATGCACGGTTCCGATATCTTCGTCGGGCGCGTAGATTCCCACGACGCCGGACATCACGGCATAAGGTTCTTCAGGCGGCAATCGCACCACGCGGACGCTGGCCATGGTCAACGGAAGTTTGTGGCGGTGCGCGTGACCCATCACCACCAGCAGCACGCTGACACACGCAGCCCCAACACCACCGATGATGCCGAGGAATTCCAGTCGCCGCCGCCAGTGCAAGCACGCGCCCACGACCGCGAGACCGACCACGAAAAGACCCAGGACTGCCGTGACGGTCCGACGGGCCATGACCCGGTAGTCGATCTGTGAACCGGCCATGGCACGCAACCGCTCCGGCGGCACGAGTTCTCTGACCGGCAATTGATTGAACCACGTGGCCAGTTCGCGCAGCGCCGGCCGCGCGTAGTAAGGCGGGTAGACCACCCGCGCCGAAGGCGACGAATCGTCTCCCGCCGCCTCGGGTGACGCGGCGGATTGAGCGCCGTCCATATCCGATGCTTCTCGCACCCGCATCCACCCCCGCGGCCCCAGCGTCGTCATCAAAACCCAGCCACGGCCAACCCGGCGGCGCAGCGATGCGGGCCAGCCGTTGACCGTTTGCAGCACTTCCCATCCCGAAGCGAACAGGCGCGCCAAGGTGACCGGCTGTTCGTAGGTGCGCTGGGTTGCCGCGATGATCCCGCCGGCTTGCGTGACGGTGTGCTGCCACGACTTCATGCGTTCATGTGGCAAGGCATCGGCGTGCGAAAAGACGATCGTACGATCGTCCTGAGTCGGGGCCTCGGCCAAGTCGGCCGTGATTTTCCGGGCGAACTCTGCGATGCCGGCGAGGCGGTGGCCGTCCAGGTCAATTTTCTCGTTGCGATCGACACGCACCGTGTGAGCCGCGCGCGGCCAGGACCGGGTGTCGCCCGGCGTGTGACGGCGGATGCAGACGTCGGTCAGATCGACCGTGTCCAAGATCGAGCAGGTCCACGCCTCGCGCAGCAGTGACGCGACGAAATTCGTGTCGACCTGGTCGATCATGATCCAGAGGCGCCCTCCGGAAGCGATCCATTGGCGCAGCGACTCCATCTGCGCCGCGTCAAGCTCCGGCCGGTGTCGGCTGATGACCATATGGTCCAGCCCCTCCCAACCGGCCGTGAAATGGGGCAACTCGGTGTCGCGCAGGCCGGACACCGTGGTCGAGAGATTCGTGGCGACGCGCATCGCGCTGACCAGCTCGGACGAACGCTTGCCGTCTCCGATATTCGAAATAAGCCTGCCGGTCACCGGCCGGTCGCTGCGCTTCATGATCAGCGCCTGCTCCCGCACGATGCGCCGTTCCGGTTGGCGGGTGACATCGATCAGCAATGCCTCGCCCCGCATGATTTCCAGGCCCCCGCGTCGCGACGACGGGAGGCGATCGGCGGCCGCACCCGCCCCACGAAGCGGGATGTACACTTGCCGCTGCGAACGCGGTGGAATCCAGACCGGAGTCACGAACTGCAAACTCGGCATCTCATCGAAACGAAGTGCGTAGACGGCCTCCTGGTTCTGATCGGTCGGGTTGTGCACGGTGGCCCGCAGCATGCCCCACTTTCCTGCATGCAGGTGCATGACACCGCTGGCAGTTCCGGAGTTACGCAGTGTGATCTGTTGCGTCAGACGTGGCTCGTCGGCCCACGTCACCGTGGTCATCAGGCACACAACAAGAAATGCGATCAGCTTCACGCAAGGGCTCCGGACGACCAATCGATGCAGGGGGCCTGTTGATCATAAGTCAAGCGGCACAACCCGCCAAGATGCGAACGTCAGTCTGTCAGCGCGATTCGAACTGTTGCGGCCGGCACAGGGCGATCCTATCCTACGCCCGACGGTCATGAACGATGCGTGACGGATCGCGCCATCCATTACCGTGTCTTGCCGCCGTATGGAATACGCTCTCTACATCGCATCAGTGATCGGGGCGATCGCGCTGACCATGATGATGCCGCGCCGCGGTCACACGCCGCGAACGCTCGGTGCCCTGCTCGGCGCCGCAACGCTCGGCGGCCTGTGGCTCTTTCTGGCGCCGGTCGCAACGACCGAGGGCGCGGCGATGACCTACTACTACGTATTCAGCGGATTGGCGATCGCCGGCGCGGCCGGTGTGGTCACGCACCCCAGGCCCATCTATTCGGCGCTCTGGTTCATCATCGTGGTCCTGGCTTCGGCGGGACTGTTCCTGGTCATGGAAGCGGAGTTCATGGCGGTCGCCATGGTCATCATCTATGGCGGCGCCATCCTGGTGACCTATGTCTTCGTCATCATGCTGGCCACACAGAGCGGTGACCCGCGACAGGCCGAGGACGCGCCGACGTATGACCGCGTCGCGCGCGAACCGGTTCCCGCGGTCGCGGCGGGGTTTCTTCTGCTGGCGGTCCTGCTTACCGTGGCCTTCGACACGGACCGGATCAAGCCAAATCCGAACACCCGTGGATTGACCGCCGATCAGATCATCAACGGCAGCAAAACGCTGGGCCTTGAACGGATCCTTTCCGATCGGCCGGACGCACGACTTGCCAAGCGTATCGGCGCCGACCACACGATCAGGATGCCGTTGCACAACGTCGAGCGCGTGGGCCTGGACCTGTTTCGCGGCCATCCCCTGGGACTAGAACTCGCCGGCGTGATCCTGCTTGTAGCGCTGATCGGCGCCGTGGTCTTCGCCCGGACACCGATCGACCCCGGCGACGAGTGAACTGAAATGCCCACGCCCTTTGAACCGCTCCAGGACGCGGCCCTGTCACACTTTCTCATGACCGGTGCCGTTTTGTTTGCGCTCGGGCTGGCGGGGTTCTTGTGCCGCCGCAATCTGATCATCATGTTCCTCTCTACCGAGCTGATGTTTCAGGGCGTCGCGATCAGCCTCGTGGCCTTCAGCCGCCTGCACGGCAACGACACGGGGCAGACGTTCGTCATCTTCGTCCTGACGATCGCGGCGGCGGAAGCGGCCCTGGCCCTGGGACTGGTGGTGCTCCTGTTCCGCCGCAAACGCACGCTGGACTGCGAGGCCTGGGCAGCGATGAAGGGATAGCGGCGGCGAATGTCGAAACTTGACGCTTTCAAATTCATCCCCTGGATCCCCGCACTCGCGGCCTTGATCTGCGGAGCCTGCTGCTGGCACAGAAAGCTTCGCGTTTACGCGGCGCCGGTTTCGATCCTCTCGATCGTCGCCGCGTTTCTGATCAGCTTCGGCTTCAGGGATGCCGTGGCGGCCGGCAATCCGAACACCATCAATGCATTTTCGTGGATCCACATCGGGAACCTGAACGTCGACTTCGGGTACCTGATCGACCCGCTCACGCTCGTGATGCTGTTCGTCGTCACCGGCGTCGGAGCGCTGGTGGCGATTTACGCCGCGGGGTACATGGCCGGCGACCGTGGGTACGCGCGATTCTTTGCCTACGTGAGCCTGTTCCTATTCGCGATGACGACGCTGGTCATGGCCGACAACCTGGTCCTGCTCTACCTGGGCTGGGAAGGCGTGGGGCTCTGCTCCTATCTGCTGATCGGGTTCAACTTTCAGAAGCCTTCCGCCGTCGCCGCGGCGAAGAAAGCGTTCATCGTCAACCGCATCGGTGATCTCGGGTTCGCCCTGGGCATCTTCCTGACGTTTCAGCGGTACGGGACCGTGACGTTGTGGACCGGCGATGCCGGGTCCCCCGGCGTCCTCGAACTGGCCGCGCAGGTGCACGACGGCACGCTCGCCGCCGCGCCGGCCGACCTGTGGATTCCCTTTCTGCTGATGCTCGGTGCGTTCGGCAAGAGCGCGCAGATCCCCCTGCATGTCTGGCTTCCCGACGCCATGGAGGGCCCCACGCCGGTGTCGGCCCTGATCCACGCAGCCACGATGGTGACGGCCGGCGTCTACATGATCGCGCGGCTGCTGCCGGTGTTCACGCTCTGCCCCTACGCCCTGCCGACGGTGGCGACCGTCGGCGCGATCACCGCGCTTTTCGCGGCCCTGATTGCGGCGAGTCAAAACGACCTGAAGAAAGTCTTCGCCTATTCGACGATATCCCAGCTGGGCTACATGTTCCTGGGCATCGGCGTATTGTCCTCCGTCGGGGCCGTGTTTCATCTGTTCACCCATGCCTTCTTCAAGGCGCTGCTGTTTCTGACGGCCGGCAACGTGATGCACGCGATGGCCGACCAGCTCGACATGCGCCGGATCTCGGGCCTGCGAAGGAAAATGCCGCTCACCTGCCTGCTCATGCTGGCCGGTTGCCTGGCCCTCGCGGGCGTGCCGGGGACGGCCGGATTCTTCTCCAAGGATCTGATTCTTGCCAGTGCGCTTCAGAAGGGACTGAGCCAGCACGACTGGCGCATCACCACCCTGGCGGTGCTCGCGATCGTCACGGCGCTGCTCACGGCGTATTACACGTTTCGTCTCTGGTTCCGTGTATTCATGGGCCCTGCGAAATACGAGATGGGTCCGAAACACGCGCCGCAGGAACCGGTCGATGAATCGAGTGACGGCGACATCCGCGTGGAGCACTATCACGAACCCCATGAGATGAACTGGCTGATGAACGGGCCGCTGCTCGTGCTCGCTGCCGGCGCACTCACTGCGGGCTTTCTGTGTAAGGAATGGGTGACAACAATGGTCGGCGGCGCCGTGTCGGCCGCTCCCGGTTCGGCAGACGGTCACGCCGCCGCCGGCGCTGCAGAGATCCTCATCTTCGGTCTCGACGTGCACAGCTTCATGATCGTGGTGAGCGTGGTCGTGTCGCTGGGCGGCATCGCTCTGGCCGCCTACTTTCACTGGCTGAATCGTTCCGCGGCAGACCGCATCGCCGTGCGCTTCCGAGATGTCGTGCGGGCGCTTCAGAACAAATTCTTCGTCGACGAACTGTACGACGCGCTGCTGGTCAGACCGCTGCGGATGCTGGGCAGCCTTTTCTACATCGTCGACCGGCTCCTCATCGAGGGGCTCGTGTCCCTGGTCGGCGCCCTGCCTCGCCTGGCGGGGATGGCGGTCCAGACCTCCCAGCGCGGCTTCCTCCAAGGCTACGGCCTGGGCATGGCCGTGGGTACCGGGGTTGTGTTGTTGTTTGTGATCTACTTGACGAAGTGATGGAGAAGAGAGCGACGGAGCGACGAAGGGAAAGGCATCGCATGCGTGGCACAAAGTAAATGTGGATAAGAAACGTTAATGACTAACGCGCGAATGACAACGGATTCTCGAACCGCAGGGCAAAGCGCCGAAGCACGACCCCTTCGTCGCTCCGTCGCTCCGTCACTTTCCCCTGTTACGACATGCTTAACCTGCTGAACGAAAACACGCTGTTGCCACTCATGGTCTTCCTGCCCCTGCTGGGCGGGCTGGCGATGTTGCTGCTGCCGATCCGTGGGGCGGGCAGCGTTCGCGCCTATGCCCTGCTGAACACGGTGCTGACGTTTGCCGCCGCCCTTGGGGCCACGGCCGCCTTCAGGTGGACTGGCGCCGGCGCGACCATGCAGATGTCATCACGCATCACCTGGATCGAGCCGTTCGGTCTGAGCTTCAGCTTCGGTGTCGATGCCATCTCGCTCTGGCTGGTACTGCTCACGACGTTTCTCATGCCCCTGGTCGTGCTCGGTTCGTTCTCAGCCGTGAAAGACCGGCATCGCGAGTTCTACGTGTGGCTGCTCGTCCTGGAGGCAGCCATGATCGGCACGTTCGTCGCCACGGATGTGATCTTTTTCTACATCTGTTTCGAATTCACCTTGATCCCCCTGTACTTCCTCATCGGCGTGTTCGGTTCGACGCAGAGGCTGAAAGCGGCGCGCGTCTTCTTTCTGTACACGTTTACCGGTTCGATGCTGACGTTCACGGGCGTGCTCTACGTCGCCTGGTGGTTCGCCAGCGGCAACGACGGCGTCTGGAGTTTTCTGATTCCGGATCTCGTGGATGCCGCGCAACAGATGGATCCGTCCGCACAGATGTGCGTCCTGCTGGCGCTGCTCGCCGGGTTCGCGGTCAAGGTGCCGTTGTTTCCGCTTCACACCTGGTTGCCCCTGGCCCACACCGAGGCGCCCACCGCCGGATCGGTCATCCTGGCGGGCGTCCTCCTGAAGCTGGGGACCTACGGCTTGCTGCGCTTTGCGCTGCCGATGTGCCCCGCGGCCGTGGTCGAAGCCGCGCCGGCGATCGGTGTGCTTGCGGTGATCGGAATTCTTTACACGGCCCTGATCTGCTGGGTGCAGCAGGACATCAAAAAACTCATCGCCTATTCGTCGGTGTCACACCTGGGATTCTGTGTGCTGGGCATGTTCTCCCTGAACGCACTCGGGGTGGGCGGGTCGGTGATGTACATGATCAACCACGGCCTGTCGACCGGGGCGTTGTTCCTTTGTGTCGGGATGATCTACGAACGATTCCACACGCGTCAGATGAAACAGATGGGAGGTCTGGCACGGGTCATGCCGCGCTGGGCGTTCTTCATGGTGTTCTTTTGTCTTTCCAGCGTCGGTCTGCCGGGTCTGAACGGCTTCGTCGGAGAGTTCCTGACGCTCCTGGGGACTTTCCAGTCTCAGGACGTCCTGGGCATCGGATACGCCGTACCGGCCGGGTTCGGAATGATTTTTGCCGCAATCTACCTTCTTTATATGGTCGGACGCGTCGTGTTCGGGCCGGTCTGCATCCCCCGGGATCCCGCCGGCCATGAGCGGCCCGCGCCTGAATCCAAATCGGACCTACCCGCGCCGCAGGTCAAGGACCTGAACCTGCGGGAAGTCGCCACGCTTGTGCCGCTGGCGGTCGCGTGCCTCTGGCTGGGGCTCGCCCCCAACACGGTGCTGAGCACGCTGAAGGATCCCATCGAGACGTTGACCGCGGCGCCACGTCGTGAAGTGGCGAAGCGCAACGCAAACGGGATACCGCTGCAAACGATGACGAGCCGCGTCCGGCCAACCGAGGTCACGAGCAGGGCATCGACCAACGACCCCACGGAACAACCACCCGAACCGGTCTACCCATTCGTTTCGCATCGACGAGCCGACAACGCTCCGGAAATTCGTGACGCTTTCACGTTGGCGAATCAATGAACGCCATGATCGAGAAAATCGGTACGTTGTGGCCGGAGCTCACCGTCCTGTTCGGCGCGTGCG